>NZ_BAACAP010000153.1:0-38910 GCF_045865695.1 Scytonema hankhaensis NUACC26 | reverse complement strand
AATCACAAAACGTCGTGGCTGACTATTTTGTTTGCTAAGTTGTTCTACAGCCAAACCTGCTGCTTCAGAAATTCGTGGTGGTTGGTATTCTCTGCCATTCCCCACATATTTCCATCGTGTTGACTCTTTTCTCGGTTGATTCTGTTTATGTTTCTTGGTTTCAATTTGAATATCTTTTTGGGATACCTCTTGGGTACAAGCTTTTTCCAGCATTGTCTGAATCACCTCCACTGGTGTCCGACCCGTGGCTAGTTTGTAGAGCGCTGATGAGGAGAGGTTGTGCTCGATTTGTTCGAGTTGTGCGGTTGTAAAATTTCCCAGTATGGGTGCTAGCTTCAATAACTGGTTGGCAATGCTTGATGCCCATCCTAAAGAATCGGCTAAGGCTTGCGAGTATTGTTTGGGTTTGAGTTGTTCTTTGAGGAACAGCAGTAATTGCCCAATTTTGGCTGCTCCTATCAATAAGAAGGGATTTGTGCGTGCAATCTCACTGTTTACTTCTGCTATCAGGTCGTTTCCTGGTTTCGCAAGTTTACGGATAAGATGTTGAACTTCTTGTGCGGATGTTTTGAAAAAATCCCCAGCAGGAGCTGGTTCTGGCGCTTTAGTCATGCTATGATTACTCCAGAAGTATTATTAAAATAATTTTTTTCAAGGAAGTGCTCCTGAGGAACATGAGCGCTTCCTTGTTTGTTTATAATACAACAATAGGGAAATTTTTCTTGTAAAATTTTCTATAGAATTTTAAATTTTTCAGAGAAAAAACACTGTTTTTACGGCATGAATGAATGTCAGAATGCAAATGAATATGCTAAGGAACTCTTAGCTTGGTATGACAAACATCATAGACCTTTGCCTTGGCGTCAGAAGATAGACATTTATCACACTTGGGTGTGTGAGGTTATGAGTCAACAAACGACTTTAGCTGTTGTTATTCCCAAGTTTTCAGAATTTGTCAAGCAACTCCCCACAGTTTACGATCTTGCCGTTTGTGATGAAGACACGCTACGTCAATTGTGGTCGGGTCTGGGTTATTATGCTCGTGCTCGTAATTTAAAGAAAGGAGCGGTGTTTATTGCTGAAAAACTTGAAGGTCGTTTTCCTCAGTCATATAAGGAGTGGCTAGAAATTCCTGGTTGTGGTCTGTATACAGCATCTGTCATTGCAAGTGTTTGTTGTAATGAAAAGGTTGCTTGTGTTGATGGTAATGTGACGCGCGTTGTGAGTCGTTTGCTGGCTTTATCTAAAGATGTGTGGAGTTCTTCCGGTCAATCTATTATTCGAGATTTTGCTAAGAGCATAATTTCTGCCGAACGTCCCGGAGATTTTAATCAGGCAATGATGGAGTTGGGCGCAACTATTTGTCGTAAAACGAAACCACTCTGTTTGTTATGTCCGTTAAGATCTCGTTGTTTAGCCTTTGAAAAGAATTGTACTGAACTTTGTCCTCCTCAGAAACCCAGACGCGATGTAGTAGATGTAGAATTATTCGCTGCGATCGTTTGGAGAAAGGCAACTGATACACTCGCTTTTGTGGAAAGAGAAAAAGGATTTTTAGCTCATACTATTGGGTTTCCATTAATGAGTGAACTTGAAGTGTTAGAAGTCAAAACAAAGTTAAAATCTCTCGAACATCTACAACTTGTGGAATTACCCAGCACATTTGCTCATAGTATTACCCATCATCGAATTTCAGGCAATGCTTTTGTTGTGGAGATTGAGGATTCAAAGAGTGATACGGTAGAAGAGGTTTGGCAGAAACTGGGTTTGCCACAACCTTTTTACTGGGTTGCAAGAGATGCGATCGCAACAAAACTGGCTACGTCTTTAGACAAAAAAATTTTTCAGCTGGCTGCAAAGTTCTTGTGTCAGTTCTTGCGATCGTCCTAACTCAAAATTACAACGCTATACTGACGTTATAGTTAAAAAGTAATTACGCCTAAAGATTAGAGTCAATACTTCAATCCGTAGTTTTACACCTTTTCAACTCGTCCACTTTGCTTATAAAGGAGCGCTTGGTCAGCAAGGTATTCCTGGATATAGTCGGCTGCTGTCTGAAGTCAAATCAGGTAAAACGAGTGTAGAATCTTTAGTGAAAGCTGGCATTACTGTAGGTAGAGTTTCACCTGATGCCTTGAGCGATCGAGGGTATTTGAATGGTGTAGCTACCCAACTTCAACGTATAAGCCCACTCTAGATCCATTGGTAACAATTTAAAATAATATTAATTTTGTCAATTAGTAATTCTGCTGGAATTTGAAGAATCAGGTATTAAATTTATCTTTATACTTAAGTGAGAACACACAAGTGAATGATGAGAGCAAAGATGAGACGATCGCCAAGCGAAAAATCATGTTTTTCATCACGGTTTTTTCCTTGTTCTTCAGTCTTTATACCAATTCTCTATATTAAAGCAACAGATTGAGATCCCCCCTAGCCCCCCTTAAAAAGGCTGCGGTGTACACACAAGTCTTCTAAAAGTGCTTTCTTGCATTTTCGATCCCCCCTAGCCCCCCTTAAAAAGGGGGGAAAATCTTGAAAGTCCCCCTTTTTAAGGGGGATTTAGGGGGATCTTGAAAGATGTGTGTACACCGTAGCCTTAAAAAGGGGGGAAAGTACTTCAAGTCCCCCTTTTTAAGGGGGATTTAGGGGGATCGTGTATAGCAATCATTTGGAGAATTAGTATTAGATATTATTGACAAATACATCACAACCTTAACTTGTCACTAATGCTCTAGATCTGTGTTCTTTGTCAAAATAGTTTTGGGCAATATAATTTCTGACGATGCCCAATTTAACTTGTTAAGATCCCCGACTTCTTCCTTCAAAAAGTCGGGGATTTTAAAGTTGCGTCAAATCAACGTAGCGAACCTAATGTTAACTGACAGTAGAAAGTTCGCGTTTAAAGAAAGCTTGTAAAACTCTGTCAGCAATTTGGGGACTTGTTAAACCTAATGCGGCTTTTGATTCGTTAGGTTCGGCATGGTCTACCAACAAATCGGGTATACCGATGCGCTTAACAGGAACGACTATATCAGCATCTAAAAGCGCTTCTGCAACTGCCGATCCGAAGCCTCCCGGAATACAGCCTTCTTCTAAAGTGACAACTCGTCCAATTTTCTTGGCAAGTGGGAAAATTAATTCTGTATCTAAAGGCTTGGCGAAACGCGCATTTACTACAGTTGCTTCAATACCGTGTTCGCTAAGAATTTCAGCAGCTTGCATTGCTGGTTGTACCATAGTGCCATAGCCAAGGAGCAACACATCATCTCCAGTACGAAGAATTTCCCCTTTACCAATTTCTAAAGGTTCCCAGCCTTCTTCCATCAAAGGAACACCATAACCACTGCCACGGGGGAACCGCATTGCAATTGGTCCGGATGTATGATTAATACCCGTAACTACCATCCGTTGCAATTCTGCCTCATCTTTAGGTGCCATGAGTACCATGTTGGGAATACAACGTAGATAGGAAATATCATACATTCCCTGGTGTGTCGGACCGTCAGCACCAACAATTCCTGCCCTATCCATACAGAAGAACACTGGCAGGTTTTGGATGCAAACATCATGAATGATTTGGTCGAAGGCGCGTTGTAAGAAAGTAGAGTAGATAGCGACTACCGGACGCATACCTTCAGATGCTAGCCCAGCTGCTAAAGTCACAGCATGCTGTTCGGCAATGCCTACATCTATATATTGATTGGGTAGCTTGGCTTGCAATTTATCTAACCCCGTTCCCGTTGCCATTGCGGCAGTAATACCAATAATTTTGGGGTTTTGTTCGGCAAGCTTAACTAAAGTGTGGGCAAAAACTTTGTTGTAACCGGGTGGCTTGGGCTTATTGGAGGGAACTGCTTTCCCTGTCGTTAAGTTAAAGGGAACTTGGGCATGATAGCCAACTTTGTCTTGTTCGGCAATTTCATAACCTTTGCCCTTGACGGTTGCAACGTGTACTAGAACCGGACCTGGTATTTGATGCGCTTGCTGGAAAGTAGCAATCAATTCCTCTAAATTGTGTCCGTCTACAGGTCCAATGTAAGTAAAGCCCAGTTCTTCAAAGACAGCCCCTACCTTGGGTACAGCCAAACGCTTCATCCCTTCCTTAATGCGTTCTAATTCGGGTGAAAGGGATTCTCCAACAAAGGGAATGTGCTTGACTTGTTCCTCAAAATTATCTTTAAGGAACTGTACGGGCGGACTCAGACGCATTTTGTTTAAGTAGCGGGGAATCGCACCAACATTGGGAGAGATGGACATTTCATTGTCGTTCAGGACAACCAGCAGGTTAGTCTTGGGCAAATGTCCGGCGTGGTTGATAGCTTCTAATGCCATACCACCAGTCAGCGCACCGTCACCAATGATCGCGGCAACTTTAAACTTTTCTCCTTTGAGATCCCTTGCTAAAGCCATGCCCAATCCAGCAGAGATACTGGTGGAAGCGTGTCCCGCACCAAAGTGATCGAATTTACTTTCACATCTCTTGAGATAGCCAGCAATTCCATCTTTTTGCCGCAAAGTATGAAAGTTCGCGTAGCGTCCTGTAATGAGTTTGTGAGGATAAGCTTGGTGTCCTACATCCCAGATAACCTTATCGCGGTCTAAATCCAGCGTTTGGTAAAGCCCTAGGGTCAATTCTACAACTCCCAAACCAGGTCCGAGGTGTCCTCCAGTTGCTGCTACAGTTTGAAGATGTTTATCTCGAATCTGACGGGCAATTTGTTGTAACTGGCGAATCGACAAACCATGCAGTTGGTTGGGATGAGTAATTTCACTCAGGTGCATAACTATAGGGTTTTCCTCTCTACTTTTTGTATTTCTGATTTTCCCATGGTGGGGTTGTCAGATTATTGAGTCGCGATCGAACAGTTACAAAAAAGAACTAAACGGCAAAAAACAGCAGGATAACAGAAATATTCTCCCTCGTCTACCAAGTCTCTTTTGTTTCCGTTGTCTTTACTGTATCTAAGATTTGCGATCGCGTGCATCCGGAACTTCTGGAGTTTGCGGCTGCGGCTGTTGTCTGTGTAAATACTTGCTCAGAACATAAGCCATGTCTCCACGAGTCATAGGCTGTAATGGGGCGAGATTACCTTGTTCGTCGGTATTGACAAATCCCTCGCTAGCTGCTGTGGCAAGTGCTTTCCTCGCCCAAGTTGGAATAGACGCCGCATCCGGATAGGATGCAAGAATCTCATTGACTGTTTCATCAGGAAATTGAAAAACGCCGTAAGCTTGTGCAAAAATCGCTAAAGCCTCCGCTTTTGTAACTCTTTGGTTTGGGAAGAATAAATTTCCCCGATAACCCTTCATAATATCAGTTTTTAAAACTATTTGAACATCTTTAAACGCCGGGTTGGAGGGAGATACGTCAGTCACTTTGAAATTTTCTTTGGTAGCTGCTTGTCGTTTATCCAGTCGAAATGCTTTTACCATAATCGAAGCTAATTCCGCCCGACTCACAAACCGTTCTGGGTAAAAATTTCCATCAGGGGCATTAGACATCAATTTGGCAGCAACGACTTGTGCTACTGGATCTGATGATTGTTCGGTGTTGGCTTGCTCGAGTGCGTTCGCGAAGCGGCTGCTTTGCAGCATCGCCTTTGGCGCAAGCCGTACCCAGCTTATCGCTACATTGGGAGAATATTGTAGTAGTGCGACTAATGAGAGAGTACTTAGAAGCTGACGCATAATTGTATACACTTTAAGCAACTACTGCTCTGCAAAAACTTATTCAGTGACGGATTTCTACTTAGTATTGTTGCCTACTACATAACACTACAGCAGTTTTCAAGGTCTAGAGCATTGACTAGATAGCACTTTTGCTCATCTCGACCTTTTTCCTTTAACCTAAACTATAGTTCACGTTTGAGGAGCCTTGGGAATGACCGCAGCAGCAGACCCCGTTAAGTTGATGAAGCAAGAAGTCGGTAAAGCAGCCGCCGCTTTGGTAGAATCAGGTTCTATAGTTGGGTTGGGTACGGGGTCAACGACAGCATACGCAATTCAGTTTTTAGGCGATCGCCTTAAGTCTGGTGAAATAAAAGATATTGTTGGCGTCCCCACCTCATTTCAAGCCGAGGTACTGTCCAAACAGTATGGTATCCCGCTAACCACTCTAGACGCTATCGATCGCATTGACATAGCCATTGACGGTGCAGATGAAGTCGATCCTCAAAAAAACTTAATCAAAGGTGGTGGTGCAGCCCACACTCGTGAAAAAGTTGTTGATTACCTAGCAAACCGATTTATTGTCGTTGTCGATAGTGGTAAATTAGTAGACCGATTGGGTTCTGTATTTGCTGTACCAGTGGAAGTTATCCCAATGGCGATCGCACCTGTGACAAGAGCCATTGAGAAATTAGGCGGTAAACCAGAACTCCGCATGGGTGTTAAAAAAGCAGGTCCCGTCATTACCGACCAAGGAAACATGGTAATTGATGTCAAATTCGACATAATTAGCGACCCAGTTAACCTTGAGAAAACACTTAACAATATTCCTGGAGTGTTGGAGAATGGAATTTTTGTCAATTGTGTCGATTTAGTGTTGATTGGTGAAGTTAAAGACAGTCAACCGATAGTTCGGCAGTTGTAATAGTAAACCATAAGTAGTTTTTACCCCCCTTAATCCCCCCTTATAAAGGGGGGAAACTGAATTTCTAATTTCCAGTCCAGTTCCCTCCCCAATGCATCGGGGAGGGTTAGGGTGGGGTAAAACTAACGCTAAGACCTCAATCTATTTATAATGTTATAGTTAAAAATCAAAGTAGATGTAAGGTAAACTGCCATCTGGAGCAAGCAGCCAAACACCGTATAAACATAAAGGTACAAACACAAGCTTGACAGGCCAATTAAACTGTAACTTCACAGTCTGCTTGAAAGCATAAACTACAGCCATAAGCGTAGCTAAAACAGCCAAAAGAACCATCACTTGAAACTGACTGATATTGAGGACTTCTACATATACCTTTTGAGCAAATTGGGCATCGGCTGGGTAACCGAAAAGATGCTGAAAGACTAAAGAGGAATCATTTAAATTTGGCAACCGGAACCAAATCCATGATGCGAACACCATCAGTTGCGTGAGTAACCAAGCCAAAAACGTACCGAGTGGCTTGTGCCAAAAGTTCTCTAAATCCTCATTGCGATCGCTAAATGCATCTGTGAGACGGTGAACAACCAAAGCTAACCCGTGAAATAAACCCCAAACAACAAAACCTAATGCCGCTCCATGCCAGATGCCAGCAATTAACATAATAATCAGTAAATTCAAGCAAGTCCGATCCAATCCCTGACGAGAGCCTCCCAAAGGAAAATACAGATAATTTCTCAACCAATCACCCAAAGTCATGTGCCAGCGTCGCCAAAAATCAGCAATGCTAGTACTGAAATAAGGAGACTTAAAATTTTCTGGTAAAACCAAACCGAATAGCATCGCACTACCACGGGCAATATCAACATAGCCACTAAAATCTAAGTACAATTGCAAGCCATAAGCAAATGTTGCTAACCATAAATCCAAGCTACCTGCCCTTGGTAAATTACCAAAACACACATCCACAAAAATACCTAAATGGTCTGCAAAAATCCGTTTTTTTGCAGCACCTCTAGCAATGAGCCACAGCCCTTCTGCAACCAAATCTGGACTTGGAAAGCGAAGATTTTGAAGTTGGTTGCTTAAAGTATGAAACCGAGTAATTGGCCCCGAAATGAGTTTGGTAAAGAAAAATTTATAAACTGTAAATTTTAGAAAATCCTTAGTAGCAGGCGCACCACGATAGACATCAACCAAATAAGCAATACACTCAAAGGTGAAAAAAGAAATTCCTAAAGGAGCAATTAATTTTAAAGAGTCAGTAGTAGAATTTGTAGGGACGGAATTATGAAATAGGAAATTCAAGCTAGGCTGCAAATACTTAAAACCAAGAAGTAGTAAAACATTTAAAGCTATACCAAACCACAGAAGATTTAAACGACGACGATTCCAATCAACTTGAGCAAAACGCCAATCTTCATTAGAGAGCTGCCAATCTACATTATGTTGTCCGGGAGAAGTACTTTCACTAATTTCTCGTCCCAAGCGAAAGTTAATATAAATTAATGCAAATAATAGAGGAATGTACTGAACTTGTGTAGCCAACACTGTTGTGTTAGAATTACCTTCACCTAAGGAAGCATAAAAAACAACACTAGCAATAAGTAAAGTCCATAGGCGCAACTTCTGTTGCCCAACAGACCAGTAGATTCCTAATACACTGAGCAAAAATAGCCCGTATAAAATAGATATTAAATTCATCTTTTGTTGGTTGTTAGTGGTTAGTTGTTAGTTGTTAGTTGTTGGTAGTTGGTCACTGGTCACTGTTTACTGGTCACTGGTCACTGGTCACTGGTCACTGGTCACTGTTTACTGGTCACTGTTTACTGAACTGACCAAGGAATCATTGCGTCTTTAGCTAGTTTTTTAGAGGCTTCATATGCGCCATATCGATTGAGATGGCTGGGATCGGAAAATAAACTATTGGCTTTGAGCCAAGTTTGACTTAAATCTCGATAGATAAAGTTTGGGCGCTCGGATAAGCTCAACATATAGTTCTGAAATTCTTTCTCATACTTTGAGCGCATGGGGTCGAGATACTCAGCAGTGAGAGGCATATTCACAAACACGAGGGAAATATTGTGAGCTTCGGTCAATTCGAGTATCGATCGCAAAGCTGTCTCTTGTTCCCCTTGAAGGTTGAAAGATTTGTAGTCGTTATCATAACTACCAGGAACTTTTGGATGTTTGCTGTAGTATTGGTCGGGTTGAAAGCGGATGGATAAAGATAAGAATCCATCAAAATCAACTGCTTGTTGTAAATTCTCCTCGGTAGATTCAGTTTGATTTAATTCCGCGCTATTTGATACTAAGCCACTATTTAATCCTGGTAGAGATTTGAGTTGTTGGTTCAAAAGTTGTTTGAGTCGGTCTCTTTGTTGGTAACTAGCAGATAAATTCCCTATTCCTTGACTAAGCCATTCATCAACAGCTTTGTAGCCAAGACTAGTTTCTTTTTTAGTTTGTTTTTTATCGGTATCTTCACCCTCACTCTTATTAGATTGTGCTTTTTCTAAAACTTTTTGATATCCAGGTGATGATGTAATTGTTTGAAAAGTTAGATCTTCCCGACCGCTGTTAAAAGCACGTGAACCATCAGCCCAAAGAATGAGTTTTGGCAGTTGCGAGCGCTCTAGAACTTGACGAAGGATAAAATCAACTACTTGTGCTGTAGCACCATTGATACCAAAGTTAAAGACATCGACATCCGAGTAACCTTCTTTCTTTAAAGCTTGAGAAAGAGCTTCTGGATCTATTCCCCTGAGAGCACGGGAAGAACCAATAATCAACACATCAGGTGGGCTACCTTTTTTTTGCAGACGATGTTTGTAAAGAACGAGTTGTTCGTCTAATTGACGAGCATTAAAAGTTGGCATTTGCGATCGCGCTGCCAAAAGAATAGCAGTTGTATTTGCCCTTGGTTTGTTAGGTACAGTTTCTATACTATTATCTTGGCGATCGTCGCTTGCTTGAATAAATCCCGAATGATTAAAACCATCGTGTTTGTGTTGTTTACGTGAGAGCTTTGCTTTAGACGTATTTGTAAAAAAGATTGAACTTTCACCCTGCTCGTTACCGTTGTTCTTAGAAACCCCAGAGGTAGCAGATGTCATAACTGCCACTGTTGGAGTTGGTGGTGTGTTGCGAGCAATGATTCTCCCTAAAACCCAATCAGATTGTAATGTAAGAATTAAGCCAAGCGCTCCCCAGACTAAAGCCACGCGAATTCCTTGAGAATCGGCTGCTTCTTCTTGGATTTGGTCTTTGTCAGCAAATAAATGCGTTCCAATAAGAAACTTTCTGACAGAAGTACTCCAATCCCGTGCAACTTCTGTAACAAAAATTTGAACTTCCTCCGGTGTTAAATCCGGGCGCAGAACTGGTTCGCCCTCTGTAGCGGGAAGCAGTTCGCCAATATATGCAGAAGTTGCAGCAAACTCTGGAGTTGCTTCTGGTACTAGACGCTGGCGTTCTTCAAAATCAACACCGTAGTTCCAGAAAGGTTCTTTATTACCAGCCCGCCGTCCGTATATCCGTATTCCTCCAACATCAGAAATTTTTAACTGACGTACAAACTGGGCAATTTTGCCTGCAACTTGTTTGCGTGAGGGACACACGGGTGCGTCACACATAACGTGTAACAAATCTTCTTTGCGCCGTAGGAGTACGCGAAGACCACCTGTTTTCAAACGTAAATCTAAATCGGGATTGAGCAGACGTTCGAGTAAGAAAACAAGCGCGGGTTCATCTCCTGCTGTTGCCAACTCTAAAGCTGATGTTGCAAAATTGGGATTCTCAGTAGCAGGTAAAGTAGACCAATCGACCCAAGCTGGTTTGTTATCTCGAGCTGTTTTGCGTCCGTATATAGCAGCAGCCACAATACCTTGAGGGGCTATACCTTGCAAAAGCGGTTTGATTTTTGCCAAACACAATGCCTGTTCTGGTACAGCAGCAGTGCCTAACGGGTCGAAAGCCGGGGTACAGAAGATATGCAGCGTTGTTTCTTTGAGAGTCGCTTTTACAGCAACCTTCAACTCTGCTAAAGTCTCATTAAGCAGCATTGAAATTGCCTGTATATCCCCCCAACGCGCCCATTCTCGAAGCATCACCTCTGATGGTGTCAAATCTACCCGCAACAGCCAATCTAAGGCAGGTTCGCCACTCACTCGCGAAGCGATCGCGGCATCTTTGTAGCCAGAAAGTTTTAGATGGCGTAATTTTTGAGCTATTGGTTCGCCAATTAAAGATGGATCGGGGCTGTAACTCGATTGGCAGAATACCCATAGGCGGCTTTCTTTCTGGTTGCTTTGTCCTGTTACCTTCTGCTGAATAACCCTAACCTCAACGGATATCCCAAAAGCACTCATGGTTTCGCTGAGGTAACGCGCAATGGCATCTGGATTTCCTTGGCGTGCTAAACTCTCGTTAGACACAATCAGCGCCCCGCCCGGACTGACTGCTGCTGGTTTTTTCATGCCAGATTTTTCAGCGTCTCGTAACAGCGATTGATGCACCTGTTTGAGATGCCGATCCAATTGATTGAGATGTACCCTGTGGCACCATTCGGGTTTCTTTTCCCCTTTTCGGCGTCCGTAGACGAGAACTTGGTAAATTGCGGGTTGCTCTGCACTTGTCAGCACATCCAAATCTGTTTGCTGTAGTGCTCTAAGCAAGTCAGACAGAGTTTGCCACTTTTGAGGGCATTCCGATCCTTCACAGAGAATGTGCAGGTCATTTCCTCGCAATCGGATTTTTACCCCGAAAGTGCTAATCCCCGTTGCTTGGCTGACCCATTGCAACAAGGATTGCTGACTCACTGGTAAGAGTTTGTTCATCTAAAAACCTCCGGCGATCGGAGAAACCGCGTGTTTTTTGCTGATTGGCAAACTAGCCACTGATTTAGTACCTAATTCCCAATTTTTAATTGCTAATCCCTTGTAAACTAGAACCATAGAAGCACAATATGTAACTTTTTTTAACACTTCTGTTACCTTCTTTTCTCAGAAAATCGGCAAAGATAGGGCAGAGCGTCTGCCTTCTATTGATTTTTTCGTTTCATTGCTTTTATTCTTTTTACAGGAAGAAATACCAATGCCGTCCATCAACTCTAAACCTTCTTCTGACACTGGATTAGACTTATTTTTGTTTACCATACCTCAGTATGCCCTCTTACAAGTTGGTACAGCGTCTATACTACTGCTGTTACTAGCTTCAAAAACCACCGTAGAAACCCTGTATGCGATCGGTGAAGCTAGTGAAGAATTGTTTCGAGGCGATCGCCTCCCCATTCTCAACTTCCCCGAGCGAAACGAAACCGATAAAAGTTAGAAAAGATACGCTGACCGTTAAAAATTCTGTGGCAAACTCCATGACGAGAAATCTCCAGAGTCGATAAACACTTAAAGATATTATTTTCCTTAACCCACTAAAGGTATGAGTTTTGTTTTATACTCTTCTGCATCTCAGGATGTCAATATCTACCCTGCCTCCGAAATGTTTCTACGCCATCGCCTCCAAATTGTAGAGGATTTGTGGGAGTCAGTGCTTCGACAAGAATGCGGTCAAAAGATGGTGGACTTACTACGGCAACTGCGAGATTTATGTTCGCCAGAAGGACAAGCAATAGATAACCAAGCCTCCTCTGTATCTAAGTTAATCGAACAACTCAATATTAATGAAGCAATTCGGGCAGCTCGTGCCTTTGCATTATATTTTCAGCTGATTAATATCATAGAGCAGGATTACGAACAAAGACAGCAATTAAGCCGTTATGAGGTAGCTACAGAAGCAAAAACACAGGAAACTCTACCCAATTTTATTTATTCTTCCAATCAAGAAGAAGCTGAAGCACCACTGAACAGTGGATTGGGAGCAGATATTCTGACAAAAAGTTGGCAAGCAACTTCACAAGGAAAACAGAAAGGCACTTTTACAACTTTGTTTCCTCAGCTATTTCAGCTCAATGTACCGCCACAGCAAATTCAACGTCTGATTACACAATTAGACGTACAGTTGGTATTTACGGCTCATCCAACAGAAATCGTTCGTCATACAATTCGCGACAAACAGCGCCGAGTCGTACAGTTGTTACAACAGCTTGACGCCGTGGAAAAGCGCTCTTTTAACGATCAACATATCGCTGGGAATCCTTCGGTTTCAACTCCGTTCAGTCAAGACGCGCCGAAAGCTTGCTCGACAGGAGGCGGATATCCTTGGGAGGTAGAGGAATTACAATCCCAGTTGCTTGAGGAAATTCGCTTGTGGTGGCGCACTGACGAACTTCATCAGTTTAAGCCTTCGGTGCTAGATGAAGTAGACTATGCTTTGCATTACTTCCAAGAAGTGATTTTTGATGCAATTCCACATTTGTATAAACGCTTCAAATACGCTTTGGCTAACACTTTCTCATGGTTAGAACCACCAAGCAGAAACTTTTGTCGCTTTGGTTCTTGGGTGGGTGGGGATCGCGATGGCAATCCATCTGTGACGCCGGAAATCACTTGGCAAACAGCTTGTTATCAGCGCAATATCGTTCTGGAAAGGTATATCAAATCAATTAAGCAGCTAATTAATTTGCTCAGTTTATCGCTACACTGGAGCGATGTTTTGCCAGATTTACTGGAATCTTTGGAGTACGAACAGTCTCAATTAAGCGAAGTTTACGACAAACTGGCTTTGCGCTATCGTCAAGAACCTTATCGGTTAAAATTGTCCTACGTTCAAAAGCGGTTGGAAAATACACGCGATCGCAATTCGGCTCTTTACAAGGGCGAAAAAATAACGAACGAAAATTCTGGTCCGGCGTATCAATCGGGAGAAGAATTTTTAGCAGAATTGCGTTTGATAGAAAGGAACTTGACAGAAACAGGTTTAAGTTGTAGGGAATTAGAAAATCTTATTTGTCAGGTTGAAATTTTTGGTTTCAACTTAACACATCTGGATATTCGTCAAGAATCCACCCGTCACTCAGACACTTTAAATGAGATTTTGGAATATCTCGGAGTTCTGAAAGTTCCTTATAACGAGTTATCCGAAGAAGAAAGAGTAGCATGGTTGACAGCAGAACTTCAAACCCGCCGCCCATTAATTCCAGCAGAACTGCCATTTTCGGAAAAAACGAACGATGTCATTCAAACTTTACGGGTTGTGCGATCGCTCCAACAAGAGTTCGGACAAAATATCTGTCAAACATACATTATCAGTATGTGTCGTGAAGTCAGCGACGTACTGGAAGTGTTACTTTTAGCCAAAGAAGCAGGATTGTACGATCCCGGTACTGCTATCGGTACTATTCAAGTCGTTCCCCTGTTTGAAACAGTGGAAGATTTGCGTCGTTCAACTAGCATTATGAGCCAGCTTTTTGCATTACCCCTGTACCGTGCGTTGTTAGCAGGCGGCTTTGCAGCAGCAAAGACAGAAGATGAAAGAGTAACAGCTCCGTCCTCCCCCCCACTCCCCCACTCCCCCACTCCCACTCCCCCTCACTCTCCTTCCCCACTCACGCCTAATTTACAGGAAGTGATGCTAGGGTACTCCGATAGCAACAAAGATTCTGGTTTCTTAAGCAGTAACTGGGAAATTCATAAAGCTCAAAAATCTCTACAAACAGTCGCAGAAGCATATGGTGTCGCTTTACGGATTTTCCACGGACGGGGTGGTTCTGTGGGACGTGGTGGCGGTCCAGCATATGATGCTATCTTGGCTCAACCAGGACACAGTATCAACGGGCGGATCAAAATTACGGAACAGGGAGAGGTTTTAGCTTCTAAGTATTCGTTAAGAGACTTAGCACTGTATAATTTGGAAACAATTACCACTGCCGTAATTCAAGCAAGTTTGTTGCGAACTGGGTTTGATGATATTCAACCTTGGAATGAGATAATGGAAGAAATAGCAGCGCGATCGCGTACACACTACCGCGCTCTAATTTACGAGCAGCAGGATTTTATTGACTTCTTCCACCAAGTTACTCCCATTGAAGAAATCAGCCAACTACAAATTAGTTCCCGTCCGGCACGTCGCCCTTCTGGTAAAAAAGACTTAAGTAGCTTGCGAGCTATTCCTTGGGTGTTTAGCTGGACGCAAACCCGATTTTTGCTACCGTCCTGGTACGGTATGGGTACAGCCCTGCAAGAATTTTTAGACGAGGAACCAGAAGAACATCTGAAATTACTTCGGTATTTTTACATCAAGTGGCCCTTCTTTAAGATGGTTATTTCTAAAGCAGAAATGACTTTGGCAAAAGTAGACTTACAGATGGCGCGACATTATGTAGACGAATTGTCAGAACCGGAAGACAAAGCCCGTTTGGAAAAGGTTTTTGAGCAAATTGCCAGCGAGTACTATCTCACACGGAATTTTGTCTTGCAAATTACAGGGCATCAACGACTTCTAGATGGTGACCCCACA
The DNA here is from genome assembly GCF_045865695.1 of Scytonema hankhaensis NUACC26. Lineage (NCBI taxonomy): Bacteria > Bacillati > Cyanobacteriota > Cyanophyceae > Nostocales > Scytonemataceae > Scytonema > Scytonema hankhaensis. Next base: position 23,906 of record NZ_BAACAP010000153.1, on the reverse strand, counting down.
CTGCAGCGTTCCGTACAACTCCGTAATGGTACTATTGTACCTTTAGGTTTTATACAAGTATCTCTCCTCAAACGCCTGCGTCAAGCCCGAAACAACGTGACTTCCGGAGTTATTCACTCTCGTTACAGCAAAGGCGAGTTATTGCGGGGAGCATTGTTAACAATTAATGGTATCGCCGCCGGAATGAGAAATACTGGTTGATGGTCATTGGTCAATAGTCATTGGTCATTGGTATTAACAAATGACAAAGGACAAATAACAAATGACAAAGGACAATAACAAATGACTAATGACAAATGACAAAAAAAATCCTAATCTGTACTTTTTTAGCTTTATTCTCAGGGTTTTTTGGTGGTTATGTAGGGGGGCAAATTACCCAGAGCCTTCACAATCAGAAATGCCAAAATCAACCTTGGGGATGGAAGCAGGTGTGTGGTGCTTGGACTACTCCAACCGCAATGTGGCAAGGCGGTACAACTGGATTGTGGACGGGAACTATCTTGGGGGCTTTCGTTGGTGGTTTGGTGACAAAGCAAATTAGGGAGTAGGAAATGGGGAACTCGGGGTCCCCTCTGGGGATAAGGGGCAATGGGGAATCTGTTCGTTGATGTCATTCCCAGTCCCTAGTCCCCAATCCCTATCATTCCGTTGGTGTAGCAGGTGTTTGTGGATAACTTAAAGCTTTCCAAGAGTTTGTGCTAGTATCGAAGCAACGCCAAGCTCCTGTAGAACTATCCCGGTAACAGAAAAGGGAGCGATCGCCAGCGTTAAAGTTATCGGTTAAAAAGTATACAATCCCTCTAAAAGGATAGATTTTGCGGCTCAGCCGTTTGGCTACTGCTTGGTTGGGACATTCTACGACAAACACTGGTTGTCCGTTCAAGTGGGCTAAGGAGAAAATACACATCCGCAGAATCGCTCTCAGCCAACTTTCAGAGTTATCAAAATAATCATCAATGATTTTGTTGGTTAGAGCTTTTTCTAAGGTACGGTCTTTTTTATAAGGAGTGTGAGGGTCTGACATAGCGCAACCTATTGCTTTACCGTTGGTTTGAGATTAAACCAAAAGCTCCAAAAGTGACAAGTATATAGCGATCGTTTGAGAAAAAAATAGTAAAATTACTTAAGTATAAGACAAAGAATAACTTCAGTAGAATCTGAATAACCTTGAAATTGCGTAAAATGTATAAACTAAAAAGCTACACGCTGTAAAAAGTTTATGGTTTAAGTATTTTACTGTATGCGATGCTTGGTAAAATTTACTGAGTAACTATGCTCTGGTTTCGCCATGACAACTGAAACTAACCAAAACGATGGAACGACTAAGGGTGCTGATGCAATTGATGAAGCGATCGCACGAGGAATTGATTTTGACGGTTCTCCCATTCCCCCGGCTAAGCTAGAACTGTATCAGAAGGTGATGGGGTTAGAAGCAAACAGACAGCGCAGTGGGGTATCAAATACAATGCGATCGCGCATCGTAAGAATTGGAGCAAAACACATTTCCCAAGCAGAACTCAATCAAATGCTTGAAGAAGCAGGTTTTGCACCTTTGAAAGAGAAAGAAATTGCTTTTTACTATAGTAAATAGTTAGTGATTAATAGTCGAGCTTCCTCCCCAAACTGAAGTTACAAATGAGGGAAAAAATCTTAAGCCTCTCTCCTCGTAGAAGAGAGGTTTTTAAAATATGCAAAAAATCCTTGCTTAATCATCATTTTCTGCAAACAAAGACTCTAAATCTCTGTAACCGCTAACTACACGTAAAATTTCAATTCCGCCATCTGTAACTCGGTAAAGAATAATGTAACCATTTAAAGGCACTCCCCGCAAATAATCCTTAATGTCGGCATAACTGCGTCCCATATTTGGGAAATTAGCAAGATTTCTACATTTTTTATTAAACTCATCAATAAAACGCTCCCCAGCATCAATATTACGACTCGTAAAATAATCAATAATTTCTTCCAAGTCTTGATTGGCTTTTGGGGAGATAATGTGTTGTTTCATCCTTGATTCTCTCTAGCTTTACGCAATTTCTCTCGCAGTCGCTCAACTACAACTTCCCCGTCAATACCTTCACCTCTATCTAACTGTTCCGCAGCGACTTCTACTTTTTTACGGGTTTCCTCAACCCAATTTTGATAGCCTTTTTCCCACTCCCTCAATAGTTTCAGTGCCTTACTAATAACTGCTTCCGGATTTTCGTATTTACCTCCAGCAATTTGTATTTGAATAAATTGCTCTTCTTCGGGCTTAAGTTGGATGTTCATAATTTTTATTTATTGTGGATTGGCTCTGTACCTCTATTATGGTGCAACAGTCTGTTATGGAGTTTTAGCTTCCTTTGGAGATGAGGCACAATCCAGCCGAAGTCTGTAAACCGATGAATGCCCACAAGCGTTGGCGAATCGCCGCGCAAATAATCCTGATTAACGCGGGCATGATTCTCTGCTACGTTGACCTCAACATAGTAGGCGCGGTCAACGCCTAAATGTTGACCCAGCAGCCGACTAGCTTCCGCCTGAGTTTGCAGTTGAGTTTCAACCCGTGCCATCAGTTCGCGAGCACTGAAGGGTTTGATTAAGTAATCATCAGCTCCCGCTTGGAGTCCTTCCACGCTCATAAACTGCTTGTATTCTGCCTGTTTCAATTCGGGAGAAGTCAAGTAAGGTATTGACTATTTTGTGCAATCTCATGGCATTTCGCTGAACAATCGCCAGTTGTTCGCGCTGTTCGGGCTGGAGTACACCGTGTATTCCTAAAGGGTATTAGCTGTAAGTTCTCAATTCTTTCGGCTAAGACAATTTTAGCTTAATCCAAAATTCATCTCATCACTCATCCTTTCGGATTGACTAACAATCAACAATTTTTCCAAAAATCTGTAATTTTATACCCTAGTTCCTCTATCATTTGCCGCAGTAGGGGTAAGCTTAATCCAATAACATTGCTGTGGCAACCTTCAATTTTCTCTACAAACAAACTACCATAACCTTCAAGTGCAAATGCACCAGCACATTTGAGAGGTTCTTCCGTAGCAACATAAGCATCAATGGTATCAAGATCGAGTTTTGCAAAGTAAACTCGTGTAACCTGATACCTTAACAAACTCACATTTTGAGAGACATCGATTAACGCATGACCCGTGTAGAGGTCGCCAAAACCTCCTTGCATTTTCTGCCACCGTTGGCGTGCTTCTTCTGGATTTGCAGGTTTGCCGTGAATTTCACCTCCCATATATAGAACAGAATCACAACCCATGATTAAAGCGTATTGAAACTGGGGAACTACAGTTGCTGCTTTTTGTTTCGCCAAAGTTTGCACGAGTTGTGCGGGATCGCTCAATTGAACTTGAGATTCATCGAAATCACTAGGACGAACTATGGCTTCAATTCCAATTGTCTGAAGAAGACGGCGGCGTGCAGGAGATGCAGACGCTAGTACAAAAGGTGGAGTGTTCATAAGAAATTGTTAGTTGTTAGTGGTTAGTTGTTAGTTGTTATCTAACCACTGTACGGGCGCAATGCCTTGCGCCCCTACTAATATACAGAAAAAGAATTTATAGCTTCTTCTATAAGTTTTTGAACTCTACGCCAACGTTTTTCGGTAACGGAAGCATTGAAGGTGAAAAGCTTACCACGGCTAACTGCAACATTGGTAAGATTGTGACGTTGTTGATTTCCGGGCAATTTAACCAAATACTCAAATTTATAGTAGGTTATGCCTTTATATTCTCGTTCTTGAGCATTAATTAGTTCGGCTTCACGACCCGATCCTTCAGGCGCAAGGGCATTTTTCCCTAGTTTGTAACCTACTTCTCCCGGAGTTCCCAGTTCTTTGAGAGTTTTCCCCTCTGGAACAGGGCTAATAACCACAGAAACATTTTCACTTGGTTCGATGATGTCATGGAAAACCACGTCGGGTCCGTTGGCGACTTTAACTTGCACCCAGCCGTTAGGATATGAAAACTCATAGCCATCAGTGGTGTCAACATAACTTTTGAGACCAGCAGCGATCGCTACATCAGAATGGCTTAGACTGAAACTAAACACCAATAGCAAAATGAATGCAATTCGTTTCCACATGGACATTATTCCTTTGGACTGGTTGCCAGAATAGGCGAGTATAATTCCCGTACCTATTGTCTCACTAAGAGTGACCGCAAGGAATCAGAACAATAGGAACAGAGGAGCCTTGGGAAATATCTAACGCGAGTCGGAAGGTTTCTAAAATTTTGTTGCTCACACTAAGAGACAGTAAATAGAGTTTATTAACAGAGAGTATGGCTCCCACAGTACTGATTACAGGTGGTTCTCAAGGTATAGGAAAAGCAACCGCACTGCTGTTTGCTCGCAAAGGATACGATCTCGTACTGACTGCACGTCGTATTGAGCTTTTAGAAAGCGTGGCGCAAGAAATACAAACCCTAGGTCACCAAGCACCACTCATAGTTTCTTGTGATGTGACAGATCCATCACAAGTCAATACATTAGTGGAAAAAGCATTGGATCGTTTTGGTTTTATTGATGTATTGATAAATAATGCAGGTAGATTTGCAGAAGGACCTGTAGAAGCTTTTTCACTAAGCGATTGGCACGATATTATAGATCTCAATTTGTGGGGATATATTCATACAATTAATGCGCTTTTGCCTCATTTTCTCCAACGAAAAAAAGGAACTATCGTGAATCTCAGTTCTATTGGTGGCAAAGCTGCAACACCCTACGTCGTTCCCTACTGTACTAGTAAATTTGCTGTTACAGGCTTAACGGAATCATTACACGCCGAGTTAAAACCCAAGGGTATTCACGTTTGCGGTATTTACCCAAATTTAATTAAAAGTAGCTTAATGGAGAGAACTGTTTTTCGTGGAAATGACGAACAGGATGCTCAAAGTCGTCGAGAACAACTAGAAAACATCTTAAAATTCCCTGGTGTGGAGAAGCCTGAAGATGTAGCCAACGCTATTTGGGATGCCGTTCACCACCAGAAATCTGAGGTATTAGTAGGCTCGGCAAATGTTTCCCAAGGATTCAATAAATTATTTCCTAGCCTCCTACAATGGGCTTCTCGACAAGCTTTGAAGAATAAGGATAATTAGGGGTTAGGGGGTAGAGGGTAGGGGTTAGTGGTCACTGGTCACTGTTAAAGGTTGACCGTCAGCTTTAAATGCACTTCTGACTTTCTCTTTGAGAATGAGACGACCTCTTTTAATGACTATAAGCTCGTAAGGATTTATGGCGTGTGCTAATTCGTCTTTAATAGCAACATAAGTTTCCCCATTTGCTTGAGTCACAGGTATGGTTGTTTTACCGCCTTCTGTTTTGGAAACCCGAACGTAGTATCCAAGAGAACCTGCCTTTTCTCCCCGACAAATATACACCAAATATTTGTCGGTTTCAAAACTACGTTTTGGTAGCAATCTAGAAGACGGACAAACTTTTTCTTGAGCTGGTAACGCTGGAAAATTGGTTGAGTTATTTGTCAGTTCTGTTTGTCTTGCGATCTTGTCTTGCGCTTTGGCATCCAATATCGGCACTAATAACGTTACGAGCGCTACTAATGTTAGTCTAAATATACTCACGTGTTTCGACAAACTTTCAAATAACTTCATATTTTTCCAACTAGAAACAGTAAAATCCGCAACAGTTTTGTGAAAGAGGTATTTGACTTCAGTGTTTTAACGGATGCAAATCTTTAATTATTATCAAATAAAAAAAATCCAGAACGGCGTAATGTCCTGGATGTTTATACTTTCTTTAAGAAAAAATCCTAGTAAATAATTTTTGTGTTAAGAAAATCTACTTAGCTTGACTCACGTTCTTTTTTAGGATTTCAAGAGTTTTCATCAGCTTTCGCCGCTTAACTCAGCAATCGATCGCTCGAGTCAGCTTGGCTCAATATCTGCCTAATTGCTTTAGTCAATTGTCAGTCCAACTTGCCTAAACCAAGTAAGCTTGTCCCAGTAACCACGTTGAAAGCGGATTTTTCCATCTACGACATGGAAGAAACCACAACCTCTTAAAGTGTACTTTTTCCCTACAGTGTTTGATTCGCTCCCATTCCCAAGAAACGTTCCACCACCAGACCACTCTAGAATCGCCCACTCCCCATCCTCAAATAAGTTTTCGATGTGAGTGTAGGTATCTGGCGTTGAACGAAAAAAGTTGACAAAATCCTCATGAATAGCGCTTTTTCCTTCAAGAGGAGTCCCAATGGCAACCTGAATGTTCGCGGCGTCGTCATGATAAAGTGCGGCGGCTGCATCTGCATCGCGAGCGTTCAGGGCATCAACCCAAGTACTAATGACTTGCTTTGGTGTGACCATGTGTATTTTTCAACGTGCGTTACAACACTCCTTATAATCCCTTAAATAGCACAAAGAAATCCTTATTTATTAAACTTTACCACTTCTGTGACTTGCTCTTATTCTTCATACTCTGTATCTATTTCTACATCAAGAGTACCTTCATCTACCCGCACGTACAGAATATTCGGATGGCAGCAAACTTGGCAGTCTTCTACATAAGATTGCTGTCCACCTGCGCTCAGGTCTACAAAAGTGGTGTTTGGTTCGCCACAAAAGGCACAATAATACTCGGCTGTTGTTTGCATTAACTCAGTGACTTGCAGTATTGGATAAGAATATAATTTGAGTGTATGCCAAAAAAAATCAGAGAACTAAAAAGCCTGTTACTACAAGCAGGATTTACATATAAACCTGGGAAAGGCAGTCACACCAACTGGTTTCATCCTTTACTGTTAGGTAGAGTTACTTTATCAGGCAAAGATGGAGATGATGCTAGATCTTATCAGGAAAAAGACGTTAAGAATGCAATTGAAAAGGTAGAAACAATTAGAAAAGCTCAGCAAGAGGAAGAACAAGAATGAATTCTCACTACACGATAGTCATTCAATGGTCTAATGAAGATAACTGTTATGTCGTTAGTTTTCCCGAATGGGGAGAGTTCTGCCATACTCATGGCAATACCTACGAAGAAGCGCTGAAAAATGCTAGAGAAGTTCTAGAAATGTTAATTGAAACATCTATAGAAATCGGTGAACCTTTGCCAGAACCAAAAACAGTTGGGCAATCTTTTCAAGTCCAAGTTGCCTAAAATAGGAATTTTTTCCTTTCGTTAGCAGAATTTTCGAAGCTTTTTATCTGTTACTAATGGTTGCTTGATTGACGCCGTGCTCTACTAGTTCTTTTTGGGATGATTGGAAATAACCAGTCGCTTCTTCCAGATGCTTCAATAATGTAGACTGAGGCAGTGGTCCTTGCAAGTGATTCCAAGGGAGTACTTGCTCTGTTGACCAGTTGGCATGAACGTAAAAATCTAGGTCAGGAATTTTCCCCTTCAGTTGTTTGAAAGCACGCTTGTAGCTACCTAACGAATCTCCAAAAGTTCGCGTGAGTTCCAGCAAATCGGAAAGTCGGCGATCGCCTCTCGACAACAAAGTTTGAATTATCGACCAGTTGTAGCTTTCCGGGCGAAAATCAATCCCTTGCGATCTAAATTGCTTTTGTAAAAACTGGAGTCGTTTTTCTGCTTGAGGATTAACTCCAAACCATTGGAAGGGGGTGTGTGATTTCGGCACAAATGTACTACACCCCAAAGTCAGCCGCAATCCTGGAGCCGCTTTTTTGATTTCCCGCATCATCGCGACTGTTGCATCCAAATCTTCTGGTTCTTCACCGGGAATTCCTACCATCCCATAAAGTTTTAAACTCGATAATCCTCCGGCTTTGGCATTAATTGCTGCCTGCACAATTTCGTCATTTTGCAACTTTTTATTTACAATACGTCGCACTTTTTCAGAACCACTTTCCACGGCAATAGTCAGCGATTTTGTGTCTCGTTTGGCTAAAGTTTGTGCTAGCTGTACTGTCACTGTATTAGTTCGGACTGAAGCAATACTGAGGCGCACGTCATCGTACTTTGGCTGACTGATGTAATCTAACAAAGTCTCAAACTCAGGATGTTGAGTCACCGAAGCCCCAAGCAATCCCAAGCGGTTAGTCACTGATAACCCTTTTTCAATTGCTGGAATTAACGAGCTTTCTAGACTAGCAGTTCTAAAAGGGAGTGTGAGATAACTAGCCAAACAGAAACGGCACATTTCAGGACAACTTCTGACCACTTCTACCATGTATATGTTTTCCCAAGCTGCTTTTTCTGTAACGACTGTGGATGCTGAGAGAACATTTCCCCGATAAGTTTGCTTGTACACAGTGCTGGGAACTTCTGTAGAAATGGGTTTAATGGATTTGATTGTCCCATCTGAGGAATGATATTCCACTTCGTACAAGCTAGGAACGTACACCCCAGGAACTTGTGCCAAAGCTTTAAGCTGGGTTTGTCTATCGGCGTTTCTAACTTCTTTATATGCGTCAATAAAATTCAAGAGTAAATTTTCACCATCCCCTAGTAAGATGACATCAAAGAAATTGGCGAAAGGTTCGGGGTTGGCTGTAAGTACGGGACCACCACCAAAAACAATAGGGTCGCGATCGCTCCTCAAATTTGCTCTAATGGGGATTGACAGAGATTCGAGGAGGTTTAAGATATTGACATAATCCAACTCCCAGGACATTGAAAACCCCACTAACTCAGGATTTCTAGGAAGTTGTTCGCGAGTATCAGTGAATAAACGACTCACCTGTACATCCGATCGCATAGCCAGAGTCGCCCACACCACTTGATATCCTAAACTTGTAATGCCCACACTATACTCGTTTGGAAAAGCAAATAGAGTAGGGATAGCGTCCGGATCGGAAGTAGCTCGTTCAAATAAAAGGCGTTCGGCAGAAAATACAGAAGATGTCACAGGTATTTTGTTAATAACAGGTTTATCTATATTTAATTTTAAGCCATAGAATTATCAGGTTAAAAACTAAAGTCACGCTGTTAGCAAGAATAATCGGCAAGGATTTGAGAGCAATGCCGTAGAGCACCCATAAGAATACCCCTGTGTTGAAAGAAATCAACATAAGATAAGAAACATCTTTTGCTGATTTTGTTTGCCAGGTTTTCAACACTTGTGGAAAGAAGGAAAATGTTGTAATCGTTGCAGCCAGTAAGCCTAAAACCATCACAAAATCCATGAAATGCACCCTTTTGACAACTCTTTTATTTTATACCCTTGTCCCTCACCCTCTTTTGATAAAATTTTACCCAGGCATAACGCTCTATATCTTTTTTGAGTAAGTAGTTCACAGTGTTCTGTCGGTGATGTTCGCTAGCTATTTTTTTCAAAACTTGCTTGATTTCATCATCTATTTCTTCGATTCTCGCTCCAAGAGTCATTGCTTTCTCAAAAAAGTAATCGCCCTGTAAATAATGACCTCTATCGTAATAAATAATTCCTATCAAAATCTGAGCTTGATAGTTTTTGTAATAATACTCTATTGCTCTTTTAGCAGAATTTTCTGCATTGATTAAATCAAAGATATCTCGAAAAGCATTACCTCGAACCACTAAAATATCTGATTTAATAGAGTTTTCTGGTATTTTTTCTAACTCTATGTTTGTAAGTAGATTCAATGCTCGTTGAGGATCGCCAGCTTTACGCCAGGAATTGCTAGCAGTCGCAATATGCGCTGGTTCCTGAGTGCGATCGAATTCTTGTTCGTAAAATTCTGCTTCTATCGTGTAATATGCAGTCGCTATCTTCCCTGAATTGGATAAAAGGTCTCTCTCTACAAGATGTGCTACTGATATTGTATCTAAACGCTCCTTTGACTCAAGTTTTAACAGAATTTTGTAAAATATTTCAAAAGGTAATTGATTCTTTGAGTCTGAAATACCAAACTTTCTCTTTAATTCTATAAAATGATGCTGCTGGGCAAAATTAATAATGTCATGACGATTATTATTAACCAACCATTCAATTTCTGAATGTTCTAAAGTCCATCCTAATGTGACTCTAGATTTGAGACTGCGAGCATACCTTTCATTAGCAATGGCAATAGTTTCATAAAGTTGGCGAGCTTTCAAAAACTCGATATTGTCTTCTTGCAAAGCATTATCTGTATCAATTAATTTTAAAACATTATATAATTGACTAGAGGTTAAAACTTCATCAATCTGCTCTGCTTTATACTTATTTTTTAAAATAGCAAACTCTCGTTGTTTTTCTAATTCATGAGCTATAGCGATCGTTTCAGTTAAGCCATGCTGTTCCAACCAATTCACTTCTGAGTAAATCAAGTCTTCATCGGCATCAAGTTTTTGTAAAATAACATACAAAAAACTTCCTGGGGAAATATCTAGATATTTATTCGCACGGTACTTTTCCTTAAGTTGTGCAAATAGAGCTTCTCTTTCTGCTTCTTGTTGCTTAACAATTGCGATAGTTTCAGCCAATCCATTATTCATCAACCATTCAAATTCAATATCTTCTAGCCGTATTTTCGTGTCTAGTTTTTTCAAAATTGTGTGTAATGGATTATAGGGAGATGAGTCATAATGCTTGGTAGCGTGGTATTTCTCTTTTAACGCAATGAACTGCTGTTGCAATTCCATTTCTTCAATCATTATAACTGTAGCAAAAAGCTGATTTGCCTTTAACCATTCAATTTCTTCAAAGCTCAACTTGTTTTCTGAGTTGAGTTTCCATAGAATGGCAAACAAAGGATTTGAAATATCGTTCTTAAAACTATTCCAGTAGTTGGGAATTTTGTACTGAGACTTGAGATGATAAAATTCGTTTTCCAGTTTTATGATTTCTTCTGCTTTACGCTGTTCCTCTTGCAAAATATATTCTACAGTTTCAATAAGCTTGTGCTCTTTTAACCAATTCAACTCTACTTGCGTGAGTTTAATTCCTAAATCTAGTTTTTGCAAAATCAGATACAGTAAGCTAGAAGGGGCTGAATCTTGATATGAAGTTGCTTTATATTTATATTTCAATTCTGTAAAGCGTTTGACCCGATTCTGAAACTCTTCTTCCATATTAATATCTAGTACAATATACTTTATAATTTTGTTACTAATGCTACTATAGCAGCACTGACATTAAAATGGTAGAGTTATAGGATTTTGGATTTTGCGATCTGTAAGATTCCCTCTCATAAAAGTCAAATTCACCCCCCTTAGTCCCCCCTTGGAAAGGGGGGAAACGGAAAATCAAGTTCCCTTAGTCCTTCCGATGGATTGGGGGGAAACGGAAAATCAAGTTCCCTCCCCTTACTAAGGGGAGGGTTAGGGTGGGGTAAATTCGACTTATGTGTAATACAAACCAAACCTTATCTACAAAACTTTGCACTGCCCGTAATGCTGCAACAAGCGATCGCACAGTACAATTGCCACCATTGCTTCTACCATAGGTACAGCACGAGGTAACACACAAGGATCGTGGCGTCCTTTGCCTGCTAAAACTGTCTCTTCTCCTTCATTAGTAACAGTTTTTTGTTCTTTTCTAATAGTTGCTGTTGGTTTAAAGGCAACACGTAAGATAATATTCTCACCGTTAGAAATCCCACCTTGAATTCCCCCAGAATAGTTTGTAGTGGTGCGGATTTCACCGTTTTCATCAATATAAAATTCGTCGTTATGTTCAAACCCCGTTAACAACGTCCCTGCAAAACCAGAATCCTTTGCTAGCGGGAAGAGACATCACAGCTTTAGCAAGCTCGGCTTCCAACTTATCAAAAACTGGATCGCCCAAACCTTTAGGTACATTTCTTGCTACGCATTCCACCACGCCACCAATGGAATCTCCTTGTCTCCCCGTTTGTTCGATCAGTTCAATCATCCGTTCTGCACATTCAGCATCAGGACAACGAACGATGTTACTCTCAACTTGGTCTAAGGTAACAGAGTTTGGATCGATGGCACCTTCTAAATCTTTGATGCGCTTGACATAACCTATTACTTCCACGTTAGCGACTTGACGGAGAACTTTTTTCGCGATCGCACCTGCAGCGACTCGTCCAATCGTTTCTCGTGCTGAAGATCGACCTCCACCTTGCCAATTGCGGATGCCATATTTTGCATCGTAAGTTGCATCGGCGTGAGACGGACGATACTTAACAGCCATCTCATCGTAATCTTGAGAGCGGGTATCTTTGTTCCGCACCAAAATTCCGATTGGCGTTCCCAGAGTTTTACCCTCAAACACTCCAGATAAAATCTCACAAGAGTCCGCTTCCTTGCGAGGAGTAGTAATCTTACTTTGTCCGGGACGCCGCCTGTCGAGTTCTACTTGAATTTCCTCTGTAGAAATTTCCAGTCGTGGAGGACAACCATCTATAACGACTCCCACACCGCCCCCGTGGGATTCACCAAAAGTAGTTACGCGAAACAAATGCCCAAAGGTATTGCCCATGATGTTGATAATGTACCATCAAGCCTATGGTTTTTACTTACACGTATTCTCTCACTACCAACAAAGAATTGCCACGATCGCCATTTATCCATTTCTTTGACTTTTTTTACGAATTGTTTCAATTTTAGATTTTAGATTTTGGAGATCTCCGCGCTTGAGATAGCAAGTGGTGAGTCCAGTCCTGCAGGCTGGTTTCCCGCGCCCTGGCTCTGAATGATACAAAGATATATCGAAAATCAAGCAAAAAATTATTCACGATCGCTTATAGCGTACCAGTCAGTTGTATGGATGTAATTGCCTTGACTAGTATTGCTAAGGCGAGCGAGCGAAATGGGTCATGAGAGAGAAAAAACAGATTGTTTCATGAATTAACTTATGGTATTCCAGTACAAAAAGTTCTAATATTTCAATTTTTATTCTCCTGCTTGTTTTTTAAAAAACTGAATTAAATCATCAGATAGCCATAAACCAGCATCTTGTATGGCTTGAATGGGTTCTGAAATCTCTGGAATTAAACCTTTTTGCTTTGCTAGGATAAGCATTCCTAGAGTGCCCATAAATGGAATATTTAAGGTTTTAGCTACCCGTCTGGCAGTAGCATCATCAATAATTGCCCTATAATTGAGATTTTCTAGAGCAAAGTTTAGAACTTCAGATTCTCCGCGATCTAATCCCCAAGCTAGAATTAAAGATGAGATACTGGGGGAAGGAATTTGCTTTGCCCAAGAAGCATTCGGTAATTGTTGTGATGCTATATCAGTTTTTCCTGTTTTAACGATTTCATCCCAAACCCCTGATGGAATAATGATTTCAGTAAATAATTGTGGTAGCAAGTAGACAAGTTGACTTTTAAATAAGACAATTAAAGGAGAAGTATTGATAACAACTTTATTCATCGAAAGAAGCAATTTCTTCAGCTAATTCTTGAGAAGTATATTGAAAAGGAGAAACCTTATAGAAAAGGAGAATATTTATAAAATCCGCTCTATTTAAACCAGCAATTTCTGCTGCTTTTCCTTGAGAAATTTCTCCAAGTTCATACCATTTGACAGCAGCAGCTATTCTCATTTGTTGAGCAAATTCATTTGGCTCTTTTCTGAGAGCAGAAAAAACGCTTTCTGGAAATTCCATAGATACAGTTTTCATACTGGTATAATGTTGCCTGTTACTAAAAAGTTGTGTTCTATTATATCATCAAATAGAATATCAAATAAAGCCTCTCCTAGCAATCTCGACTGGTTATAGTCATTGAAATGTCGATCGCGAAGCATTTGGAGGAGTTTTTACACTCGGTCGAAGAGAATTCGCTGTTCGCGACAAGTGCGATCGTAAGTTGCATCTAAATCAACAGGTAAGCAAAACCCGCCACGCAACCAAAGAGGTAAAGTTGGTAGCGAATCACCAATATTAAAACTTTCGTACCAAATATCCAAGCTCGATTCCTCAGAACGTTCCACAACTCTGTAAGCGACCGCATACAAGGTTGAGTTACGAGAAGAAATTGTACTATCGCTTGAATTTTGAGGAGACGGACGTAATTGAGTTATCAATGCATCATGTAAATTGGCATTTCTGGTAGTAACCACATCAATCGCTACAAGTCCAACACCTTGTTGAAGGTAAGTTTGACATTTTGTAACGAATGCTTTCTGATGGCTTAATCGATCTTTATTAGCTGGACTTACAAGCTCAATTGCTCCTGCTAAAATTGGACCTGCTTCAGTGTTAAAAATGCTAATTTCAACTGCTTCACTAGTAGGCTGAAAGGATATAGTTTGTGATGGGCTTGGTGGTTTCCATGGGGACTGAGCATCAAGCGGTAAATCAACTTCACCATTTCCTAATTCTTCAAACGTGGCAACATCAATTTCAATGCTAAACTGTACATTAGGTTCTGCAAAATAACCTTGTGGAAGACGTTGGTTTAAGTCTGAGGAAATATAAGTTGCCCAAGCATTATGAAAAGCGTGCCAATGCCGACGCATACTTAAGGGAGGATGAAAGTGATCCAATAAAACCATATCGATTTGTGGTAGCAAGTAAGCAAGCTAACTTTTAAATTGTATCACGATAAAATTAGAGCTATCCTTGAAAAAGATTGTTGAACAATTACCGACAACCCTTTTAAACTAAAATGGGTACTCAGAGAGTTGTTTGTCGATTTAGCGCAACCAAACTTTGCGTAAAAAAACCTCCTCAAGCAGTAATCCCTCGTAGAGGTCAGAGAGTTAGGTAAAACTCGCTCATTAACTGAAGTCAAGCAAGAAACTATTAAGGATATTAAACGATGGTTTGCTAATTCAAAAATTAAGGCATTGCGCCCCTACCAGGATATTTGTATCACTCCTTCACGAAGTCTGGTAGAAGAAATTGAAAGTTAAAGTTTTGTAACAAAATCAGTTATATTTACCCCCCTTAATCCCCCCTTGAAAAAGGGGGGAAATGAAATTTCTGTTCCCTCCCCAATCCATCGGGGAGGGTTAGGGTGGGGTAAATTCGACTTATTGCGTCATAAAAGTAACACTTATATACAAAAATTTGCATTGCCTGTAGTGCCGCAATAACCGATCGCACTTCTTTGACTTTTTTTGCGAAATGTTTCAATTCTCTTGAACAAATCGTACTGATAAAGCTATCGGCTTAATGCCGGATATTCACTGCATGACAGTATGATATACTCCTTTGTAAAGATTCACTGTTAGTATTATCCATGTACTCTGAAGCAGTCGATCGCAGCATTCTCACACCTCTAACTTTTTTGCAACGCAATACTAAAGTCTACAGTCATAAAGTTGCGATTATATATAATCAAAAACGCTTCACTTACGGCGAATTTGCAAATCGGATAAATTGTCTGGCTTCAGCGCTGCGTCACGCTGGACTTGAAAAAGGCGATCGCGTCGCTTTTTTTTGTTTCAATACTCCACCTATGCTAGAAGCCCATTTTGCTGTGCCTTTGGCAGGGGGGATTTTAGTATCTATTAATACACGTTTGACCTCCTCAGAAGTCACTTATATCTTGAATGATTGCGGTGCTAAATTTCTCTTTGTTGACACAGAGTTAGCAAATATAATTCGACCTATTCAAAATAGTTTAGAAACTATTAAACATATAATCAATATCAATGACGCAGAAGGATTTGAACCTATAGATGGTGAAGATTATGAAGTATTTCTCCAAACTGGTAAACCTAGTCCTTTATCTTGGGTAATTGCAGATGAAATGGAGACAATTTCGATTAATTACACTAGTGGAACTTCTGGTAAACCCAAAGGTGTGATGTACTCTCATCGAGGCGCATATATTAACTCTTTAGGAGAAATAATTGAAACAACACTAACACCTAACTCAATTTATCTCTGGACTCTACCCATGTTTCACTGCAATGGTTGGTGTTTTACTTGGGCGGTAACTGCTATTGGTGGTACTCATATTTGTTTGCGTAAGTTTAACCCCGGTAATATCTGGAAGTTAATTCAACAAAAAGGAGTCACTCATTTAAACGCTGCACCTGCAATTTTAATTTCTCTCTTCAATCATCCAGACTGTCCGCAACTATTAGAAAAACCTCTAACTATAACTACAGCAGGCGCACCACCATCACCAACATTGATTGAAAAAATTACTAAAATTGGCGCAAAAATTATTCACGTTTATGGTTTGACAGAAGTTTATGGTCCTTATACAGTTTGCGAATATCAATCAGATTGGGACAATTTAACGATCGCAGAAAAAGCAAAACTCATAGCACGTCAAGGTGTACCTTATATTGGTGCAGATGGTTTGCGAGTTGTAGATCGAAATATGAATGATGTCCCGGCGGATGGGCAAACAATGGGGGAGGTGGTGATGCGAGGAAACATGGTGATGACAGGCTATTATAATGACCCAGAAGCGACCGAAAGGGTATTTAGAGGAGGATGGTTTCATAGTGGTGATTTAGCAGTAATGCACCCTGACGGTTATATTGAAGTGCGCGATCGTATGAAAGATATCATCATTACTAATGGGGAAAATGTCTCCAGTATTGAAGTTGAACAATGTCTTTATCGCCATGAAGCCGTGTTAGAGTGTGCGGTTATTGCTGTACCTCATACCAGACGTGGTGAAGTGCCAAAAGCCTTTGTTACCTTGAAAGAAAGGGCGCAAGTTACAGAACTTGAATTAATTCAATTTTGTCGCCATCAAATTGCTGCTTTTAAATGCCCTACTACGATTGAATTTACTTCTTTGCCAAAAACTAGTACTGGTAAAATTCAAAAGTATCTGTTACGGGAGAAAGAATGGATAGGTTATGAAAAGAAGATTTACGGCGGTTAGTTGCGATACAGAAAATGCAACAAGCGATCGCATGGAATCCTATGAACGGTTACTGCTCTAATTTTGCCTAATTTTTTCTACAACTGCAATGGCGATCTCCAACAACCGGGCTTGATACTTCGCTTCTTCATCCTGACAGCGTTCTTGTTCCATTGCCAAAGCAGCTAGGGTATCAGCCGTTTCTCCTGATTGGGTAACGCCGATAGTTAAAGTATTCGCTGTTGGTGGTGATGGTGCGTAACGATATTCCAAGGCATAATGCACGCTCGTGGGAATACCCGCAACCTGGGTTAATAAGTGTTTGCCTATCAATGCTGTATGCCAACTGGTTCCGCCAACAACAATTTGGATTTGTTCTAAACCCGCATAAATTTCTGTTGTTAGTAAATTTCTACCAACGAGCGAACACTCAAAACTTCATCTTTTCTCAGTAGTTTAATATCAGATATGGGAACGATAACAACAGCTATTGATTCACCCGTAGCACTGAACACTTCTAAAACACATCCTTCTTCGTTATTAGCAGGATGAGGAACAAAATCAATTAAAGTTGCTACGTCACCTTTTTTTAATTCATATTCAGGTAAATCACGATTTAAGGCAACACGCTGGTACAGTTCAAAGTTCATGTGAAGACTCCTTGTTAGGTTTAAGAGTGATAAACTGAAACTTCCCGTCAACAGCCCTTTGCAGTCAAACTGTAATCACCGCTAATGCTATAAGTGGATATGAAGTAGCACTGAGAGTCTTTACCCGTAAAGATCATCCAGAAATGTGGGCAGTAATTACAAATAATCTGGGTTCTGCCTACTGTCAAAGACTCCGGGGGGATGAGGCAGAAAATTTGGAAAATGCTATTGCCTGTTACCAAGCCGCGTTACAAATCAGAACCCGTGAGGCTTCTGCCTCCGATTGGGCGCACACGCTAGGCGATCTGGGTTTAGCTTACAGTCTGAGAATTCGAGGTGACATAGCAGAAAATTTGGAGAATGCTATTGCTTGTTACCAAAACGCGTTAGAAGTCCTCACCCATTCGGCTGTTCCCCACCTATTGGCAATAATGCAACATAATTTGGGTTCTGCCTATCGTAAAAGAATCCAAGGGGAAGCGGCTGAGAATATAGAGTTGGCGATCGCTTGTTACCAAGCAGCCTTGCAAGTTCGTACTCGCAAGGTTTTTCCAGAGGAGTGGGCAATGACTCAGAGTAATCTGGGAAAAGCCTACAGTGAAAGAATTTCTGGTGAGAAGGCACAAAACTTGGAAGCGGCGATCGCCTGTTACCAAGCAACCCTGCAAGTTTACACTTATGAGGCTTTTCCCAAGGATTGGGTAATAATTCAGAATAATCTGGGGGATATTTACAAAGATAGAATTCTCGGGGAGAAGGCAGAAAATTTGGAAGCAGCAATTGCCTGTTACCAAGCAGCGTTACAAGTTTATACCCGTGAGGCTTTTCCCAAGGATTGGGCAAGAACTCAGAATAATTTGGGAATACCATACTTTCAGAGAATCCGAGGGGAAAAAGCACAAAATCTGGAAGTAGCAATTGCCTGTTTTCAAGCTGCGTTGCAAGTTTTTAAGCGTGAAACTTGTCCTCAAGATTGGGCAATAACGCAGCGTAATTTGGGAGAAACCTACAGTGACAGAATTTTTGGTGAGAAGGCACAAAACTTGGAAGCGGCGATCGCTAGTTACCAAGCCGCCTTGCAAGTTTACATCCGTGAGGCTTTTCCCCAGGATTGGGCAATAACTCAGAATAATCTGGGTTTTGCTTACAGTGAGAGAATTTATGGTGGTAAGGCAGAAAATTTGGAAGCAGCAATCTCCTGTTACCAAGCCGCCTTGCAAGTTTACACCCGTACTGCTGAGAACACCACTATCTTGGAGTGGTACATGGTAGATGGCAAGTTTCTCACCTTTGTTGTCACTTCTCAATCCCAAACCCCTCTCCTGTGGCAGTCCACCCCTCAAGACTACCAGAACTTACGAAAATGGTTCTTTGAAGAATATATTGATGATTACTACGAGCAACAATCTCAGTGGCAAAATCAGCTAGAAAAAAGACTGGGCGAATTAGCTAAGATTCTTCACATTGATGAAATTTTGGCGAAAATACCACCACAATGCGACAAGCTGATCCTCTAACCAATCAGCCTTCCCTGTTTTCTCCTAAAAACAGGGTTGAGCTAGATCAATTAATTGCTCCCCTCCCAGATGACAGTGAGCAATTGTCCATTGCTGTTTCAGATTGGTATCAAAAACACCCTCAAATTCTTGAAGCTCAGCTAGAACTTCTTAGCGAGTCGTCTGATAGTATACTCTCTCAGAAAAGGACACCAGGAACTCAACAGGGGAGTGTTAAACCTCCAGACAAAAAAGCTAGCAAACAAAATCTGCAAAATAGCATTCAGCAAAGTTCTTCCTCTAGCAGTTCCCAGTCATCAAGTTCCAACTGATGAGCAATACTAGCCCTTCTAGAAAAGTCGCCAACCCGAAATTGACTCTTTATGCTTTTCACCTGCGTAACAATTTAGCTCAGGGTTTGCAAGAACCAGTGAAAAATGCCAATTTCCTCTGGGAGCAATGTCAGCGAGTTGGTCAAAAACTCGGTATTCCCCGACTCGAATCTTTAATGAAACGCCTGCAAGGTAGCAATGGCTCTATCGGTGTTTCACTAGACTTGAATAACCAACTCAATGACTATCTAGAGCTATTACCCCCAAACGAAGAAGGGCAACGTTTACTACATTTTTCAGCAATTCCCAACGGGAGTTTACTCCACCTCAAGGGCGAAGTCTATCCCTTACAAATCCACGACTCTTATGCCATTGATATCACGCTGCGATATCCATATCCTAACGTTGAAATTGCTCAGTTGAGTGGCTTAAATCCTCAAGGTTGTCTGTTACCCAGTGAAATTCAAGCCTCTCTTGGACAAACGTTGATACTGTTCGCCCAGCCAGTTGGTAAGGTTAAAAATCATCAAGAATTCGCTGATGCTTGTATTACTGCTTTACTCCCACAACCAGAAGCAGAAAAACTGCTGCTTTCTGAACCAGCTTCTGGAAAATTTTTGGGCAGTCCTATCTTTGAATATGATAATGGAGAAGACAGTATAGCAAATTCTTGTCACGTTTTAGTCTGGTTAAATTGTGACATTGAAACTGAAAAGCTAGAAGAAAAAGGTGACTACTAT
This sequence comes from Scytonema hankhaensis NUACC26, assembly GCF_045865695.1. NCBI lineage: Bacteria > Bacillati > Cyanobacteriota > Cyanophyceae > Nostocales > Scytonemataceae > Scytonema > Scytonema hankhaensis. The sequence goes on along the minus strand of NZ_BAACAP010000153.1, from coordinate 4,057 downwards.
CATCCATTAATTAATCTTTTATGTTGTCGTGTTAAAATAATTTACTCTTATCGCGAAGCTCGCTGGTGCAATCATCAAGCACGGCGGCTTTACACACAATTAGAAGCTAAAGTCAAAGATATCAAAAACCTACCGGATGAACTAGAAGAACGGCTAAAAACACTAAAATTTGTGCTAACGGAAATACAACAACTCAGCTTTGAATATTCCTGTTACTTACGAGATTTAAAACTTCAAAGGAATACAATAGAAGTCAATGCTAAAAACTATCGTTTGTGGTTATCAAAAATCAACGATCTCAGTATCAAAAATCAGGATAATTTAGAATTTTGCGAACAATTCCTCAAACGCACAGAATATAATATTAAGGAACAAATTCGCGTGGATTTAGGCTACCTTACCCCAGCCAAACAACTATTTGAGGAGATGATTGCTACTATTCGAGGTATTGTAGAAATTGAACAAGCCGAAAGCGATCGCGTACAGCAAACAGCGGCTGAAAAACGACAAGAAAGATCGGAGCTTTTAATTAGTGTCGTCTCTACAGGTTTAGCAGTTAGCGGTGTTTCTTCTCAGGTTGCTTCTGAACCTGTTAAAAACATCATTACTAAATTAGCCAAAGATAATCCCTCTAATTCCTCGGACAGCCCTTTAGCTGTCTCCCTTACATACCTCTCCTACTACAATTTTCTTGATGTGCTTTTTCATGTAGCAATTGGAGTTATCTTCGCTCTTCCTGTAGGCGCTATTGTTTGGTGTATACAAAAACGGTCAAAGCGTCATTACAGAATGGGTAACAAGCAGGGCTAGCGCATCTCAATTTAATTAAAGAAACACGGGGGGTGTTATACGTGTTTTTTCAAGTCCATCTTGTTATGAAGGACACGGGATATAGTTATTTTATTACCCTTTATTTTATAGAAAATATAATGTTCGCCTGCTTGTAAGTAGAGGTAAGGAGGTATATCGCTTTTACCAATTTCTGGGTAGGTTTCTATTGTCTGTAAGCCTTTATCAAGGATTGCTTTGTATTTTTCTACTTGTACATCCCCCCAAGTTCCTAATGTGTAGGCGAGGATATTTACTATATCTTTCTTGGCTTTCGTAGAGAGTTTAAGCGTGTAATTAGGGGATGACATTGCTATCGTAATCTATTTTTTCACCACTGGATATAATTGTTTTTGCTTCGCTTAGAAGCTCATCTAAGAGAGTTGGAGTATAGGGTATAGTTCTATCTGCTTCTATATCCTCATCACCCTCCGCTAGCGCATCTAAAAGCCTTTGCTTTTTGACTTCATAGAGTTTTTTAGTGTAGCTAATAGCAACGGATACGGCTTCGCCTTCGCTTTTGAAGTAGCCGTTTTGCACTAGTTCTCTCACATAGCTTGCATCTATTGCTGAAAGCTCTATGTTCATATTTCCTCCATCCTTGTTACCAATTGACGCTGTATTAACCATTAGTGGGTAGAATATTTGCTATTTTGTAGCATCTGCCCCGTTTGATGTACATCTCGTTTAATACATATTATTTTAACTAGAGTGAAATCCACCGTCCATAGTCCGAAGGGTTGACTCATGTTTCCATTTTATAATAGAATGCGTTTTTCCTCCTGTTGTTGTGTAAGTTTTATAAATTGTTAGTAAATTTCTACCAACGAGCGAACACTCAAAACTTCATCTTTTCTCAGTAGTTTAATATCAGAGATGGGAACAATAACAACAGCTATTGATTCACCCGTAGCACTGAACACTTCTAAAACACATCCTTCTTCGTTATTAGCAGGATGAGGAACAAAATCAATTAAAGTTGCTACGTCACCTTTTTTTAATTCATATTCAGGTAAGTCACGATTTAAGGCAACACGCTGGTACAGTTTAAAGCTCATGTGAAAACTCCTTGCTAGGTTTAAGAGTGATAAACTGAAACTTACCATTAATAGCCCTTTGCAGCCAAACTGTTTGAAGGTACTTACAGAGCAAGCTTCAAAATCGTTTGTTCAGCTTCAGCCACAATTGTCAGTGTCATAAACACCTTTAAATTCACTGCTTTGATGCTAGCATTAACTCTTAGAAAGCCCTAAATTCCAGATGGTATCGAATTCAAGGTGATTAATTTGCGATCGCATTCCACTTTCTCATGCTTGAGCGTAATTTAAGAAGAACGCCAATTCTCGATTTGCAAATTAGGTACTCTTTGAAATTCTCTCTCGTTAGATGTTACCAGAATATGATGATGAGTTAGTGCTGTTACTGCAATCAGTACATCACATGCACCGATAGGAGTACCTGCTGTTTTCAGTATATAGTAAATAACTCATCCTTAAAATTCGACTTCGTTAGGCGATCGCAGTTCATCTCGATAGGACTCAAAAATTATAGTCTCTGCTACACCTTGATACTGCATAATAATTTCCGACCAATGGGTTGGTTTTGTTTCTAAGAAAGTTACAAAAACTTGGCTTTCACTAATGCCTTGTGGTGTTTCGGCAAGTTCGATTTTGCCGTTTTTGTAAATTCCTTCTATAGTTTGCAGCATTATTGTTTTCCTCCTAGCTAAATTATACTCCCTTCGGTGGTCTAAGATGACCTATCTTCTTTTTCTTCTTCCTTCGTGCTCTATGCCTCCTTCGTCGGCACGCTATGTGCAAGGCACACGCTTCGCGAACGCGAACGCGTCTTTGCGGTTCATTAAATTAGGTAATCTTCTGGCGGGAAGGGAGTAGTTGCTTTTTCTCAAGAATCTTTGATAATTGCTGATTTTTTGAAAAATATAGTTGATGGCTCATACCGATTCCCTATATCTTTGAGACAAATACGCTCCCCCAACAAACAGTACAAGTAGCGCGTGCATCGTTTCCAAAGGGAAATATGTATTACGATAAAATAAGGAAAAAAATTTTGTTGTTGTCATGAGTAAGAGGACTCAACTGCTCGAAGCAATTGTAGCCCTGCCGGAGGAGCTAGTTGACCAAGCTTTGACCTATGTGCAGATGTTGCAAAGTCCGATTCAGATTACACCGGGAGTTTGCTCCGGGCAAGCACGGATTCGGAATACGCGGATTCCGGTATCGACTCTAGTGGCATATCGTCAACAGGGTGCGCCGGACAAGGAGTTATTGGCAAACTATCCTGGCTTGACTGCAGCCGATCTGGGTGCGGCTTGGGATTATTATGAGCAAAATCGCGAGCAGATCGATCGAGAGATCGCCCAAGATGAGTCAATTTGATGGCACTAAAGTTTTATTCCAACGAAAATTTCGGCGTTGCTGAATCAAGATATGAATTTCAAAATTCCCGTTGATGTAGAGACGCGATTAATCGCGTCTCTACAAGGATTGGGTTAGGGTGGGGTAAAACTAAAGCTAGAACATCAGTTTGTTAACCATTTTGAACTTGTTTGTACCAAGATTTTAGCTCCAATCCAAAATCCAAAATCCAAAATCCAAAATCTACCGACCAACACCAATATATTGGAAACCAGCCCGAATCATTGTCTCAGGATCGAGATAGTTACGACCATCAACCATTACTGGATGGCTCATAAGTGTAGCCATTTTAGCGTAATCTAAGTTCTTGAATTGTTCCCATTCAGTAACCAACACCAAAGCATCACAACCATCAGCAAGTCTTTCCGCATCGGTTTCTACTAACACGCCAGTCAAACCATGACGCATACCAGTTTGAGAAACAATGGGGTCATATGCTTTAACTTTTGCACCCAAACGGTTCAACTGCTCGATAATATTGAGGGCGGGTGCATCGCGCATATCGTCTGTATCGGGCTTAAAGGTTAAACCTAACAATCCAACAGATTTACCCTTAAGAATTTTCAAAGCTTGCTGTAGTTTTTCAATTGCAATTAAACGTTGGCGTTCGTTAACGCTGACAGCTGCTTTCATTAACTGAGCTTCATAACCGTAGTCGTCAGCAGTGTGAATGAGTGCTGCAACGTCTTTGGGGAAACAAGAACCACCCCAACCAATACCAGCATTCAAGAATTTGTTACCGATACGCGAATCTAAACCGATACCCTTTGCAACTTGAGTCACGTCAGCAC
>NZ_BAACAP010000152.1:0-38726 GCF_045865695.1 Scytonema hankhaensis NUACC26 | reverse complement strand
GAGCCGTGTGAGGGGAAATCTCTCAAGCACGGTTTTGTAGGCGAGGCGGAGTGGTGACGCTCCGACCTTAGCCATCGGGGTTGTGTTGAAAAGTCTTTTTGAGAGCCATCAACACGTAAAATCTTCATGGTTGGCAACCCAAGTATCTGTACAACCCTTTGGGGTCGAGGCAGGTAAAACTGCTTAAGCCAGAAACGATGTTACTACGTGGGACAAGTTCGGCGTAGTAACAACAGTTCGGAATCCTTGCTTTTCAAAGCGAGGAGAGTTCAACTTAAGTTAATTAATACTTAGTATTCCCAAACTTTGTCAGCACCCCGCACGCTTCGTGACGCGGCTTCGCGCCTCCTAATTTTAGTTAGCTGACCCGCCTAGGTCTTAACTGACTACGTTATCAGCAAGAGTTCAAGTTCCCACCTACGAATGCGTGATGCCAGTTCGCTGCTCTGGAAGCCAAGGATTAAACAGATTTACGAGGGGTAAATCAGTGTAGTACGGCAAAGTACCGACTAATAACATTGGCAAGGCTCACATTACCCCTATTGGGAGGCACGTTTGTGCAAACCATTATGCGTACAGGGTTACAAAATATTAGCAAGGAAGCTGCCCAAGCGAAAGTAGATTGCAAAACTACCCGGTATCAAGTAACCCCAAGGCGGTAATGGAGTGTAGACGGCAATTAAAATTGCCCTTGTCACGTTTCCTCCGCCGCGCTAAGCTACAAAGTTTCCATGCTCCTGGGGGTTTTTAGATGAATATTCAACGTTGGATTGCTCGGCGAGAACCAAATTGGCAGCGTTTAGACGTATTGTTAACCCAGGTAGAGAAAAAAGGGTTAAAATCATTAAAATCTAGTGAAATCAGAGAATTAGCAAGTTTGTACCGTTCGGTTGCAGCAGATTTGGCACGCGCCCGCACCCAGCAGCTGGGTAACACCCTATTACAAAATTTACATCTTTTAACAAACAGAGGCTACGCGCAAATTTATCAAGGTTCTCGCCGTCAGGAATGGCAAGCAGTACTGCAATTTTACCGTTGGGGACTACCATCAGTCGTGCAGGAATCATTTCCCTACATTGCTGCAGCCTTTGCTACGTTCTTGTTAGGAGCATTAGTGGCTTGGTGGTACGCATGGCACGATCCAGTTTTTATGTCTGGTGTAGTTCCAGAACGGTTAATCAAAATGGTGCGAGACGAGCATAAATTGTGGATGGGATCGATAGTTGGTATTGAACCTTTAGCTTCAAGCGGTATTACGATCAATAACTTGTCAGTCTCTTTCGGTGCTGTTGCAGGTGGGATGACAGCTGGAATCTACACAGCTTACTTGATGGCGTTTAATGGGTTGTTAATTGGTGCTATTGCTACACTTGTAGGTCAAAATAATCTGGCATATCCATTTTGGGCTTTTGTTTTGCCACACGGATCTTTAGAGTTACCTGCAATCTTTTTAGCAGGTGGGGCAGGTTTTTTAATAGGGAGAGCTATTTTATTTCCTGGTAAATATCGTCGTATAGATGCACTAAAGTTTTATGGTTCTAAGGCAGCGCAGCTAGTTTTTGCTATTGTACCAATGTTAGTTGTTGCTGGTATTATTGAAGGATTTTTCTCTCCCAATCCCTCTGTGCCAGAGCCATTTAAGTATATTGTAGGAATGGGATTATTTGTGGGTTTAGTAGTCTATTTCAGCCGCCAGCAAAAAAGCAGTAAAAATATGCTTCACAAGCAAGAGTACCAGCCTCTAGCAAAACAGTTCCACTACCTGCAAAAGGATCGAGAATAACTGAGTTAGATAAACAATATGAGTTTAATATGACTTCAATAAGTTGTGGTGAAAACTGACCGCGCCAAGTAAACAAGTTAGCTCTAGTCTTCTCAACAATGTCAAGGCTTTCTTGAGGAATGGGTTTATCAAACTCTTTCAACTATCAACCTTCCCTATTTCTCTGTACCATCTAGCTACTTATTATATACGAGTTTCTTAAAGTTGCCGATCGCTCGCCATCTTCAAATCCAACCCTTCTTTACGACAACGAATATCGTAGTAAACAACAGCTTTAACTGACTGCCAAAAAGGCATCGTAAAGACTCCTGTAACTGTATTTAATATAAAAAAAACTAACACCCCTAAAAGCGAATCATTGTCAGGATTATCTAAGAAAGACTGAAAGAATATCCCTAAAATTCCACCTATTAATAAACTACAAACAAACCAAGACAAAGTAAGCAGAGGGACTGTTATTAATACAGAAATGAAAATAACTCCTAAAATCCGTCTGATGTGACCTCTTGTAATTTTCCAGCTTGTACTAATAGATTGGAATGAGTTTATCTTATCTAAAACTAAAGGTAGATCGGTGACAAAAAAGTAAGTATAAAACCAAAAAGGGCTAATATATATAGCAGCAACTGTTGGAACTATAATGATGAGAAAGAAAACACTAACTAAGGGATTATTAGAAAACAATCGTGGCGAAGTGCCAAGGAAAAAGGAAATAATTAAAAAGAGACCGCCTGCAATGAGAGAAGATACTATGTAAAATGCCAAAAACAGTATAATAACTGACAAAATAACGAGAATAGCTGTTAATAAAAATTTCCAAAAATTATGATTGACTTGACTTTTTGCAGCTTGAACTGTTTCTGGATGACCGATTAAATCTTGAAAAGCTAAACGAGAGATTAAACCAGCGATCGCATAAAATTTAGCCCAACCGTAAATGGGAACTAACAACCATAAATGTGCAATGAATGCTAATTTAAAATACAGTTTTAAGTGGGAACGGTATAAGTAAAAACCTAAGTTGACAACATTGCCGATACTAAGCTGCTGCATTCAATTCAAACTCAAACAACCAATACATCATAACCGTTGCAGCAAATCCTCGCGACTAGTATCGCCAAATCATTCTTGACTAAGTGTAAATTCTACATTTGTACTTGATTTGAAGCTTGAGGAACTACAGGTACGGAATTGGACGTATTTCCAAAACTTTGCAATTCCTCTTTGTAAGGCTGACTTGGCAATGTTGTTTCATCAGTGGAGGTGATGACACCTTGTGAAGCTGTGTTGTCTTGACCGGGAGTTGTTGCTGTCTTCTCTTCTATGAAAAATGCTTCTTGGGATGGAACTGACAGAACTTCAACCTCGTCAGCACGTGCTTGAGTATATGTTCCGAGTGAAAGGGATAGCGCCAATGAAATCAAGCCTAATTTCACAAAGCTACGGGTGGTGAATTTGGTTTGCTGTGCTAAAAGGTTTTTCATAGGACTCCAGTATAGATAATTCAGTGCGGTTTATTAAATTCAATCTATCCGTATCTACACTGGGGCTTTCTGACGTTTCGGAAAGAATACCGAGAGCATACGCAAACTTTATAAATGTAAAATCACAGTAAATTGCGTGCTTTGAGTCCTAAGTAGCGATCCACAAGTTGGTTACTAATTTGACTTGCAGGTGCATCAAGTACCAAGACCCCTTTTTGTTTGAGTTGAGCAAATGCGACTTGTCGTTGAGCCAATAAATCCAAGGAGACAGCACGGGTATAAGCAGCCGTGACTTCACTTTCTGGTGTATGTGCTATACGGTCAACGAGAGGATCGCGCAGGGTGACACAGAAGGGGAGATAGCGGGGTGTCAGTCGGGTGAGTGCTGCAAGGAGTTCGACAGAAGCTGTCACATCTACTAAATCGGTAATGACAACCACAAGACAACGCCGGGATTGCTGCTGCACAACACTCGTGACCGCACCTACATAATCTGATTCCAGTAATACGGGTTGAATGGGAGTGAGGCGATCTATAAGATGGCTCAAGTGATGTTGACCCCTTTCTGGGGGAATCCACAAATGCATTTGACGGTCAAATACCCCTACGCCTACGCGATCGCCTCGATGCAATCCAGCCAAAGCTAGGGATAAAGTCGCATTCAAACCCCAATCGAATCTTTGTAAACCTTGGACTCGTGCAGTCATTAACCGTCCTCTGTCAAGCAGAACGAGCAAAGTTTGTTCTTGTTCTGGTTCCAAAACCCTAATTAAAGGGGGTGTATTGCCATGAGTCCCTACGCGACGGGCTGTGGCTTTCCAATCAATAAATCGCAAATCGTCACCCATACGGTAGTTACGCAATTCGGCAAACTCAGTACCAATACCTAGTTGTCGGGATTGGCGGTTGACTCCAGAAGATTGTAGTGTTAGGCGAATGGAAAGCGATCGCAATCCCACTAGATCCGGATAAACTTTAACTTTCAAACTGTGAAGAATCTTTCTATTATCCCAAGCTAAACCCCAAGCGCCGAGTTGTCTAACTTGGATATCACCCCAAGGAAACTCTCCTCTTTGACTTGGGTGAACCGTGTAAGTGAGTTCTTGAGTGCTGTTACCAGGGACGGTGGCGTTAAGGAGTGGTATAGATACTCCAAATTCAGTTGGGTAGAAGTCGCGGATTTGAAGAGTGGCTGTAACTTTTTCCGATCTGACTTTGAGTAAAATCGGGTTATCCCGCCCAATGGACAATCTTGATGGTAACTCCCGCGTTACCTGCACGCGATGGCGTCGGACTCGCAAACCATCGATAAGCATCAACACTAGCACCACCACATCAAACAGCAAAGTCAACAAGATGCTAGTTGGAATGCTAAGAAAGATAGCGATCGTTGGTGCAATCAAAATTCCGAATATTAATAAGAAATAGACTCGTTTAGATGGAACCATAAATAACTTTTTACCTTCTCTACCTTTATTTTCATCTCAATGCACTATAGCAATTCCTATATGCGTGAGGTACAAGAAGAAATAATTAACCGCAGACTGTAGCAGACGAACGCTGATAAATTACTAGACTCAACTAAAATGATAATAAGCCTTCCAAAATTTCAGCAGTTATCTGAGAGTGATTAGGCATTTCTCCAATATACAGGTAATCGTACTGTTGATTCTTGGCACAGTGTCCATACAGTAACCCTCCAAAGAGTAAGCGATACCGAAGGAAATCAACAAATTTAATTTCATTACCGTCATCAGATATAGTACAGTCTGCTTTAGCCATACCAACCTCAAACCTCATTGGCTCACAAGTACTCATAGTCATACCAACTGGTAAGAAGTTTACAGTCAAAACTTCTGGGTCTATTTTGTTTTGAAGGCAATAGTTGCGCGTCCAGTTATCGACTTTTCCTTCTCTCCAATCTTGCCTAAACTTTTGTTTTGACTCTAAAACCTCTGTCAAGCTTTCTTCTAAACTCAAAAAGGTAATTCCTTGCATATACCAACGTAGTTCATCATCATCTAAGTAATCAGACTTCTGTAAGTAACTGGAAAAGCTTACAGCTATTAAAGTTGGGTCAAGAGTCTGAATTAAATCTTTTGATATGGATTTTAACGCAAACAGATTGACTAAATGAACACATTCATACCAAGCACGAACAGAAAATGGTAGCGTTCCCCACTGTTGTTCAAAATCATCTAATAGTTGTAAGGTATGGGATTGAACTGGAACAAGCACCCTTTTGGGATCTGAAAATTCAAAACCTAATTTCTTAAGCCGATGTACTATTATCTCTAAATTGAGTTTGACACGCCTCATAATCTCACGCGCAACAGCTAGAGCATCAGCCCTCAAAGATGGCTCAATAATTTCACCTAATGCTTGAAGTTCAGACCAAACACTTTGGCGATCGCCTGCCAAATAACGCGAGAAAAATGTTGGTGTCATAACATCAACAGCCCTTGGAAGAGAATGCAATCCGACGCGATCCTCATAGCATAGCTCAACACTTCTAATTCTGGCAAAATTTAGTGGTACTTTACATAAAGTTACAGAGTTTGCTTTAATTATGCCTACTTACTTATACTCAAAATAAACGTCCGAAATGCAATATCAAGTTTTTATTCAGAGTCAATCCGAAGAGCATTTTGTAGCATCCGTTGTAGGTATGCCGAATTTAACTGTTGAGGGTAGAACGGAAGAAGAAGCAATCTCCAAAGTGAAATCCTCCTTAGAAGCAAAATTAGCAACGGGTAAGTTTGTAACCATTGAAGTAAATTCACAAGAGCGATCGCATGAAGCTAAACCCCAAATGAAGTACGCAGGAATCTTTGCTAACGATCCAACATTTGATGATTTCATGGAGAAACTCGCTGTCATCCACAAAGAGTCCAATGCAGTAGATGAGTGATGACAATTTATATTTTAGACACGGCTCATCTTAACTTATTTACACTGAAATTTTTTCTAAAAAATTCACCTGAGATACCACTTGTATGCGTATTGAATTAGCAGCCGCCGTCGCAATTTCTTCTCGCTCGGAATCTGTCAGTAGTACTAAAAGCAGGGATTTTAAGGCTTCATGGTTGGATATAAATTCCTCACCGTATAAATCATCTTGTAGCAAAGCAGCTTCTAAATGAGGAACGAGTTCAGGTGTCGGAGATAGTAACCGTTGTTTAACGAGTGCTCTAGCAGTTTCTGTTGCAGCTTTTGTACCTATACCTAAATCCCATGTTTCTATTATTAGTCTAACTTCACGATTGAGAGAGACACGCAACGTTGATAGGCGACTAAATAAAGGAAGATTAAGCATTAACGGTGTCAATAAACCACCCCAATCTAAACCAGCACCGATAGTAACATTTACTTCTTCTTCTATGCGAACAGCCTCTTCCAACCATCCTTCGCCAAACAACAAATCTACTGCCTCTTGAGTTGTTACTTGCTCGTTTGCTTCAAAGTCACCTTTTTGCTGTTGGTAGCTCATAAATTTTACCTTGGAACTGGAACTTTATTCAAAATTGATGAAATAACTGCATCAATTTGTACCCCATCTAGCATTGCTTCTGGTTTAAGAATAAAACGATGGCGTAGCAAAGGAGGTGCAACAGATTTTACGTCATCAGGAGTGACAAAATCTCTTCCTGATAGATATGCAGCTGCTTGAGATGTTTGCAACCAAGAACCAGCAGCACGAGGTGATGCACCTAATGTTAGATCCGGATATTGACGCGACGATCGCACTAATGCCAAAAGATAATCAATGGTCGCGTCAGAAACTTTCACTTCTCTAACAGCTTGTCGTGCTTCCAAAATTTGCTCTACAGTTGCGACTGGTTGCAAACGAGAAATATCGGATCGCCTTGCAGCAAATCCTGCTTGACGATTGAGTAACATTTGCTTTTCTGCGGCTTGGTCTGGGTAATCGACTACCAGTTTAAATAAAAACCTATCTAACTGGGCTTCTGGCAATGGGTATGTCCCTTCAAACTCTAGGGGGTTTTGCGTTGCGATCGTCCAAAATAAATTTGGTAAAGGCAAACTCTCACCATCTAGCGTGACTTGCATTTCTTCCATTGCTTCCAACAGCGCCGCTTGCGTTTTTGGAGGAGTCCGGTTGATTTCGTCTGCAAGCAATACTTCCGTAAACACTGGTCCCTTTCTTAAACTGAAACTGCGGGTGGTTAAATCAAAAATATTTGTCCCAGTGATATCTGAGGGTAAGACATCGGGCGTCAGTTGAACGCGGCGAAAATCAGCTTGAATCAACTGTGCTAATACTTTGACCAAAAGAGTTTTACCAGTTCCCGGTACTCCTTCCAAAATAACGTGTCCACCTGCTAGCAGTGCTACCAATAACTGCTCTATCAGGGTAGATTGACCGACAACTACTTGATTAAGTTCGTGGTTGAGGCGATTTAATACAGGATTGGTTGAATTCATTTATTGATACAAAATTAAACAAAATATAAGAATTATCTGTTCGTGAAGAACGGGTGGTGCTTATCTACATAAGCATACCGATTTTTGTTATACGTTAGAAGTCGGTTAATTGGCTACTCTTACAAAAAGTTAGATCCCCGACTTCTTTGAGAAGTCGGGGATCTGGGTACAGCCAATTATGACAAATGAAAGAGGATTACTACTATATCAGTTTTTCTTATAAAATATTGTGAGGAGCGATCGCGGTAATTTCAGAAAATCTTCTAAAATCACTTGTGTTAAACGTTAACAGATTGGTGAGATTATGAGCTATCATCGCTGCAACTAGTCGAGCATCATGAGAAGGGTTCCCGGTGAACTTCAACAGAATTCTCACTGCTTGAACGGAGGATTTATGCATTGAATGAGTCTCTTGGACACTCCGCAACAAAACATTTGTATCAACCAGGTAGCTCATAGCATTTCATCTTCTCTAGTGTAGATACTTTCACGACTGATTGCATCATCTGAAAGAGGCGGCGCTTGTATTGAAGAGTGACTTTTAGCCCAATTTACAAATCTTTCTGCTCGTTCTTGAGGTGACAGTGTGAGGGGTGTAGGTTGGGATGAGGATACAAGCAAGTTTTCGACTAAAGTTTTCAACAATACTTCAACTAATATTCCTTGAGCTGCTGCTTGACTCATCAAACGGGATTCCATTTCGGGTTCTAGTTCAAGTATGATAGCCATAATAGGTGTCAATACAGTTAAAGAAATTAGTTAAATTAACTAAAATTATTATAATTCACCATATTATATGAAGTGTATGGCATTGCTACAAAAATATTGTAATGCTAGTACTCGATCGCGTTTCCAAAAGTTTGTGGTCTACTGACATTAGTTCGCTACTATAGATAGGCAAAAGGAAACAAATTGGTGATTCACGTAAACACACAAACGCTGCCGTGTTGGGATATGAATGGACTGTATCCCAAAATTGAATCAGCTGAATTTACATCTGAACTTCAGGCTACTATCAAAGCTATTGACGAATTTGAGGCTCTGTGTAACCAGTATCATGTTGGTCATCAGCTTTCGACTATCCTTGACAAAGACACTATTGTATGCGTAGAAAAAGTTTTGGTTCACTACAACGAAACGTTGGAAACTGCCGAATCAATGCACAACTATCTTCGTTGCTTGATGGCAGTGGATTCTTCTAACGAAACACTACGGAAGCATTGGAGTACTTTCCTGGTGGCGCATACCCGCTTATCACCTCTCAAAACGCGGTTTTCTGCCTGGATCGGTTCGCTTGACATCACACAACTGATAGCTTGCTCATCCTTAGCATACGAGTACTCTTTTGTACTGCGCCAAAGCCAAAAGCAATCCCAATACCAAATGTCAGTAGTGGAAGAGTCTCTGGCTGCTGAACTCCAAATTACAGGTAGTCAAGCATGGTTAGACTTGTATAACCAATTGACCAGACAGCGAAAGGTTTTGGTTGAAATTGACGGTGAGACCCGTTCGCTACTACCCACAGAAGCACAGCAACTAGGACGCCACCATGACCGCGAGATACGTCGCCGAGTCTACGAAGCAGAGATAGCTTCATGGGAACAGCTAGCAGTCCCTCTAGCTGCATCACTCAATAGTATCAAAGGAGAAACATTAACTTTAGTTAAACGACGTGGGTTAGCCTCACCGTTGGAAATAGCTCTCAACAGAGATCGTATCGATCGAACAACTCTTGATGCAATGCTGATTGCAGTGCGCGAAGCGTTGCCTAACTTTCGACGTTACTTGCACACCCGCGCCAAAGCGCTTGGTCTGCCAATTCTTGCTTGGTACGACCGAGGGACAATACTGAACGAGCAGGAAGAGGTATGGTCGTGGAAGCGAGCTGTCAATTTGATTGTTGAGCAATTCACAACCTATTCGCCTCAGCTTGGTCAAATGGCTGAGCGAGCATTTCGCGACAAGTGGATAGATGCTCTTCCTCGCTCCGGGAAAGATTCTAATGGCTTCTGCTTACCTCAACGCGGTGACGAGTCGCGTATTCTCGTTAACTACACGCCAGTTTTCAAAGAAGTAAGTACATTAGCCCATGAACTTGGTCATGCTTACCATTTTATGAAGTTGGCACAGCGACCCATGCTTCAACGTACACCTGTTCCCTTAACCTTGGCTGAGACGGCAAGCATCTTTTGTGAGACATTAGTACGTCAGGGTGCATTACTAAATACTAATAAAGGTGAACAATTAAATATTTTGGATGCTTACCTCTGGTCCGCATGCAACCAAGTGGTTGACGTATATAGCGTCTTTACTTTTGAGCAACGGCTGTTTGAACAACGACAGCACACCACACTTTCTGTAGATGCACTTAATCAGATGATGCTAATAGCACAACAAGAAGCTTACGGTGATGGACTCGATTCAAATATGCTCTTTCCCTATCAATGGGGTAGAATGCTGCTTTATTACATAGAAACTTTCTACAACTACCCCTATACTTTCGGACTTTTGTTTGGACTGGGACTCTATGCTTGTTATAAAGCAGAGCCAGAGTCATTTAGAACTAAATATGACGATTTGCTGGCTTCAACAGGGATGTACTGTGCTGCCGAACTAGCAGCACGTTTTAATATCGACATTTGTACACCTGATTTTTGGCGTCTTGGGCTAAATCTCATACAGCAGGATATTGAACGCTTTCAAGCACTTGTTGGCTAAGTACTTTGACTAAAGAGTGCTCTATCGGCAAAACCATAGCATACGCCAACAGACAAATCGCAGCAATAGCTCAAATAAATAATCTGACTTTAGTAACAAATAATGTTGCAGATTATACCGATTTAAAAAATTTAAATATATATAGAAAACTGGCTGCCAATTTGACCAAATTAGTTCTGTAGAGAAGGTTTTGTGGTGGGCTTTAGCCCTACCTACTGTACTTACTTTGCAGAATCAAAAATCTGTTGTGCTGTTAAATTTAATTCGGGAAATATCGCTGATTGTATGCGCTTATTGTCTCGAAATAGAGTAACTTGGTACTCGTTTTCTATCAAATTGTAAACAGAGATAGTTGGTTGTTTGGGATTACCTATAAATCTTCTTCTACCCAAAGCAGCATAGTCTACTATCCAATATTCTGGAATACCCATCATTTCATATTTACTCAGCTTCAAATAATAGTCATCTTGCCAGTTAGTACTTACAAGTTCAACAATTAGCGGAATTGATGTTGGTTGACTAACTGTTGATTCTTTTTTCCATAAAGGCTCATTCACCAAGTTGTCACTATTTAATATTAGAATATTAGGTAAATATCCTGATTCGTTATCTATAGGTTTTACTATTGCTTGATTGGGAATGAAATATGGAAGTTTTAAACGTTTAAATTCTACAGTTAATTCTCCAGCCAAAAAGCCTTTGACTTGCTCGTGTTCGCCAACTGGTACGAAGATTTCAACAATGACTCCATCATGTAGTTCATAACGACGCTCAGAATTTTCTGGATACCAAGCTATAAATTCTTCAAAAGTAATTTGTTTTGGATGAGCAAGAGCCATGTTATCACCTCAGACTTTTTTCGTTTTTAAAGATTCTTAGCTAATTAGGACTTACGCAACCTTAACGGTATTTTGGGGATTCCACGCGATACCGATCCCCCCATCTCCCCCCAACCCCAGAGGGGACCCCTAGCCCCCCTTTTTAAGGGGGGCTATGCGTAAGTTCTAGCTAATATCTTTTGCCTTATTATTTTCCATTTTTCCAGCCAACTGACCAGTTCCTTTTCACTCAAGCGGCGTTTTTGAGATTGTAAGTTTAACACTTCATCTAATTCTGTAGCAGCCACCCCTGTCTGTTGTACCCAAGCATTAACTAAAGTTGGACGGTCGAGTAATTGCTGTCCCAAGCCCAAAGCTTTTTGGAGTTGCAGTTGTTCTTCTTTGCCAACCATCTCTACTACAAAATCCCTCGATTCGGCTTTTTGTAAAACTCCTGCTAATGCTTGAATGTAAGCTTCACTGTTATCAACAACAGGCGTCTCTAGGGCGACTGGTTTACCAAATCGTCGATTTTGTCCCCAAATCAGTATTATTAATAGTACACCTCCTTGGACAAACGCTGGCATTAAGGGAGTTTGTGCGAAGTAACTCCATATGTCCCCTTTGCCTTCTTGTTTCCTAACGCTAGGTTCTTTATAGCCGTGAATGTACTCGTCTACAAACAATAAGTTACCTTTCTGACTGACTAAATCTGCTAAATACTGGAAATTTGCTGGATTATCTTGATAAGCATTAGCCCCTAAGTAGGGAGGAATGACAAAAATTGCTGTTCCTTTACCGTAGTTTTCTTCCCACACAATTGCACCAAAACGATCGCCCAAACTAATTTTTTCTCCTCTATTAAATGGGTGTCGCCGTCGCGTATCAATCTTGACTTGACCCGCAGAGGATTCTTGCATTGTGGTAAACTTTGCAGCTGTTACCGGTTCGCGCACTCCAACAACGGCTAAGCGATTCCCTTTTTCTACCCATTCTTTCTCGTCACTATATAAAAAAGGCTGTCTTTGGTAACCAGTTATTTGTACAAAAGTTACTGGACGTTTCTCTGCATCTAGATCCCTAAAAGGTTTTTGCCAACGTTGGATGCTAGTTCCCCGACTTTCCATATAAGCATACCAAGCCCCATATCCTTCGGGATAACGGCTATAAGTAGAACCACTATTATTTTTACTAGTTGTTGGAGCTGATATAAAAGTTAGTAATACAAGTACACAGATTACCAATCCCCCAATCCAAACAAGACGATTTGAGCGCTTCATAATAAATTGTTATGGTAGGTTGGGTTGAGGAACGAAACCCAACATTTCATCGAATCATTGAGGAACGAAACCCAACATTTCATCGAATTATTAAATATTATTTCGTTTTACCCAACCCATACAATATATTTGGCACGTTAAGATTTATTTTACAAATAATCTCTCAGTAGTTATTTATTGAAGAGCAATTATCCATTAGCACTTAACTCTTCATAAGCTTGTTGGCAATGCTCATAATTTTCAGAGTTGACATCAACATTGCTAAAACATAACTGCTCGTGAGTTGTAATCAAAGTTTCATAGGGTTGTACGGGAGTTACAGACATTTGTAGCAATTGTAAATACTCCCCGTCTGTACGGCTAGGTTTGTGGGGCAGAACTCCGCGATCGTGTAAATGCTGCAACATTGCAAAGTATAAACAGCGACAAGCTTCGCTGTAATTTCCTTGGCGATAGAATTCTTGCGATCGCCCTAACCATATCGCCACTGACACTTCGCTTTCTTTGCCTTTATTACTAGAACCCCTTGAATGATTGATTTTTGCTAACCAAGCATAAAGATAAGGATTAAGCGATCGCCATAACCGCCAACCAACCCATAGTAAGAATAAGCTGAGTAACAGCCAAAATATAAAGTTTAGTGCGTTAAACAGCCAAGGGCTGATTTGCCATCCATTAGGCAATTCCGGTTTAAATTGGAAACCAGAAAACTGATACTCTATCCATTCTCCAACTTGTTGTTGCAATTGGGTAAACTGCCAATTCCAACTTGTTTTTTCAAAAGAATCTAAGGACATAGAAACAGAGGCGGATACAACTTACAAAGACAAGCGAGACGCCTGTTCCACAAAACTAACAACTGTACGGGCGTGGTGGTAAGAGCGCCCCTACCAACAACTCACCACTAACAACTAACTTTGTGTCCTTTTTATCATGAGTAGCCAAATAAGGGAGTAAACCGGAGTCAAACACCATCATTTGTTCACTTTCTAGGCTCACTCCGTAGTCGCGAACAGTAGTACGCGGATCGTAGATCCAACCACTTGGAGCGTAGTTCGGTAGGAACCAATGGGCAGTCTACCCAAGCCCAGTACAATGAAAGTGAGAGGTGGCGTTCTCGTTCTAGTTTCATTGCACACCCAAAACATTACTGTTCTGGGCTTTCTCTCGTGCAGAGTTAGCCTGATACTTTGTACCTGTCCTAAACACGAGATTAGTTCTGTGTCGTAATATCGCCCTTAGCCCTATGTTACGTGCGGCATTCAAGCCAGAGTGAGCAACGTAGCCATCAACTGTCCCCACGAAGTTAGTCCCAGATTGATAGGACTGGAAATCAAACAAGGTAGTAGGGAATTGGTTACTACGCCAGACCGGATAACCCCAAGGGTCAAATCTCGATGTATGACGAGGGTTAACCCTTGTTGTGAGGATGCCTTCGTCTTGGTAAGCTATTCGACTGACTTGCTGGTACACTTTGGATTTCAACCAGTAAGCTCGTTTCTGATTTGAACGACGGGAATATTTGCCATGTTGAGGTTTGAGGTTGCCTAGATGCTCGAAACAGATGACAGAACATCCCCATGTTTTGGCAAACTTAACAATCTGTCTTGCGTAGACTCTACCTGCTTCAACTTCACCGTTGTGTAATTTTTGCCACATAGTAGAGCCAAAGCCTTTTTCAATAGTTCCCGTTTGTCGCATTTTTTGAGCTATCCGTCCTAGTTGTCTCTTCCTACGCTTTGTGTGGCTAGTTTGATTGATGAAGTGACGTGCCACCTCAAACACTTCGCCCTTAGCGTTGACTTCTAGTACTGAAAGTATGGCGATCTGACGATCTAAATCCATGTCTACACCCATGACCCTAAAAGAGTCCTGAGCCATAACTGTTTTAATTCCTCCCGTTGCTGGAACGTATTTTTGTAATGGGAAAACGATGAATCGCTCCCGACCTTTGATGACTATTGATGGAGAACCTTTTACCCAATCTGCATCTACTAGGGGTGCAAAGTATTGGAATTTCACCCACTTCCACTGACCATTGACTAGTATTTTGAGTAAAATTGACTGCCCATCATCATCCTTCCATACCCCAGCATCAAAACTGGGAGAGAAGTTGAAGGAGCGTGGCTGCACTGGGGGTCGATGATGCTTTTGTTTTTTGGGACGGTTTAACCACCTTTGATAGTTGCTATTCCAGGACTCCCAAACACCAATAGCTTTTCTGATAGCAGCACGACGAAATTGCACAGGATACCTGTCAAAAGGGAGTGGATAAACAGCATTCTCCCCGATCGTCAGCTTTTCATAAAACCGCCATCCTCCATCTTCCTCTCGTGGCAGGTCAATACCTTCCGGATGTGTATTAACTAGTGCAAAGTAGAAACTTACAACTTCGTTAAAAGCTGTCTTGGTTTCGGTCAAATCAAATCCATTGCGCTCTAATTTACACTTGACGCTTTTAGTTGCAATGTTGAAACCTTTCTTCTTCTTCAGCACTAATTAATCACCTCCCAAGTTTTTTTGATAGATTTATTAGCATAGCTATAAATTCTAAATTCTGCAATTAGGTTTCGGGAAAAAATGAGTAAAAAATCAACCAGTTTTTTACGACGAAAAGAAAGAAAAGCATATGGTGGGATTGACCCCTACGGCATGGAGAAAACTTCAAGCCATCGCCATTGATGCCGATCTGAGTGTAAGTGAGTGCCTAGAGCGCATTATTAGACAGATAGACAACGATTGACTACGTTTTACTCCAATTTTTACTTATCTGTGTCATGACCAACCCAAGAACGACAAGCAATACACCGGATGCCAAAAATCCTAAATCCCAAGCTAGCTGGTGCGGTCCTGGTTTCACGTGGTGAATGCCAAGAATATGATGGTCTATGATACCTTCAACGAAATTGAACAATCCAGCACCAATGAAGATAGATCCGAAGTAAAGGTTGAATGACCAAGGAACATCATCGCGTCGCCCAGCTCTCCACAGCAAAATCACTCCTATGACTGTCATTATCCAGTCAAAAGCATGAAACAAACCATCCCAAACCGTGTTTATATCTATATTAGAGATTGTGGTTGGCGGTTTAACACTGCTTAACATATGATGCCATTGGAGAATTTGATGCAAGACTATGCCATCAAAGAACCCACTCAAACCCAAACCTAGAAAAATTCCAGCAACAATCAAGGGCGTGCGATCGCTCTTAGCGCAAGCCGTACCCGGCTTATCGCTTTTTTCGCTTTCTGCCTCCATCCTCCACCTCACATCGTCTACTGTTGCCTCAGCATAAATCTGTCTTCCAAACCTGTCCTCTACCCAAAGACACTTACTGCGGAAGAATTGAAGTTTACCCAGATCTTGCTAGTATCTACAGTTAGGGGAGAAAATAGAAGCATAAAAAACAGATTTTCATATGACTATTTATTTTTACAAGGTTTGGCAACCCTACGGCTGTTTTTCTAATTTTTCGTTTCACTCCATCCGACTTAATGGTGTTTGCTGGTCTACAGTCGAGCACTATTATCAAGCTCAAAAGTTTGTTGGAACGCCAGATACGGTAGTTATACCTCTGATCTATGATGCTGAAACACCAGAGCAAGCGGCGGCTTTGGGTCGCGATTGTACTCGCCAGGTTCGTCGTGATTGGGAGGTCGTCAAAACTCAAGTTATGAGAGAAGCTGTCCTCAAAAAGTTTTTAACTCATGCCGATATTAGAGAAATTCTTTTGTCTACAGGCGACCAACTTATTGTAGAAAATTCTCCTACCGATTATTTTTGGGGATGTGGAGTCAAAAACACGGGTCAAAATTATCTAGGGAAAATCCTAATGACTGTGCGAGAAGAGCTTCGTACTTTACCATCCTTGTCAAAGATGTCTGATTCTCTGAGATTTCAAGTTTCTAATTGAACCAGAGAATCTACCGTAATATATTAATCTTGGTGCAATAATTCCAGATTTTGGCAAAACTCATGAAACAGCTCCTCAACCAAGTAGGTAATTTGACAAAAAACATCAAATTACTAATTCTGCCGCTTGTGATGGTAGTTCTTACTTCTTCTCTGTTTGTTATGCCTGCTATGGCTACAGGTGTATATCAAATACCAGATATCACACCAGGTAGCAATTGGGTAATCGACCAAGGTGAAGTTCTTAGCCGTTCTAATGAAGGTAAAATTAGCACCGCTTTTGAAGACTTGGCAAACCAAACGGGGAAGGAAGTCAGATTTATTACAATTCGCCGTCTTGATTATGGTGAAACTCCGGAGAGCTTTACAAAACAACTCTTTGAAAAATGGTTTCCTACAAAAGAAGCACAAGCCAATCAAGCGCTACTAATGATTGATACTGTAACTAACGGTATCTCAATCGTAACTGGTGAAAAAGTAAAATCTTTGATGTCAGATGATGTTGCTAATAGTGTAGCAAATGAAACATTAACAGCACCATTACGGGACGGCAACAAATACAATCAGGCGTTTTTAGACGCAAGCGATCGCATAGTCGCCGTCCTCTCTGGGGAACCCGATCCGGGACCACCCCAAATCGCTGAGAAAGTACAGGTGGAAGGTACCTTCACAAAAGCAGAAGATACCGACCAAGGTAATGCAACTGCTTGGGTGATAGGGCTTCTCATTGCTGCAACCATTATCCCAATGGCAACATACTACATTTATCAGATTAATCAGCCATCATCGAATGGTTAATAGGGACTAGGGATTGGGGACTGGGGACTAGTTTCCAATTCCCCAATCGCCAATCCCCAGTCCCCAATTAATCCTGAACATAGTCTTGCCCTGTCACCAAAGCAATCTCGGCGCGAAGGAATTCCCGACCTAAATAAGCAGCGTGGTCTAGCTGAGTGACCGGACAGGGTTGAGTTTCCTCGAAGATTCTAACGCAGAGTTCTTTTGCCGTTCTGCCACTGAATACTACAGTGTGAGTTCGTTCTACTTTTCCCCGTGCAGGAATCACTAGCCCTGTTTCAGGATCGACCGCTAAGCCGCGATCGTCAACAACATTTGTATAATGCTTAGCACAAATTAAACCTTCTTCCCGATTCAGGTAAATAATAAAATACCCTCCGGGATCGAGATCGATATGACGATGAGAAAGCTTTTCATCAATTACCGCTAAATCTGAAACAGTCAAATCCATATTCACCTTAAAATTCACATTCAAAAATTGGAGTTTTTACCTTTACATAACTCCTTCTTAAGTTTAGCGGACTCCGCAAAAAGCCTCTCGCCAACTGCAAAATAGAAGTCGGTAAGACGAATTTTACTGTACCAAGTGCAAAAGCAGAGAGCAAAGCAGTTATATAAAAAAACGTACAAATCATAGAAACTTTCCCAGCTAACGAAGTTAACCTGGTCATTGGTCACTGGTTACTGGTCACTGGTCACTGGTCACTGGTCACTGGTCACTGTTTTTGAAAATGGCAACTCCTCATTAATTCCATCAATCTCCTGCTGTTCGAGTTCATTCACTTGATGAATGTGGGGACGCAGAATCTGTGACAAACGGTTGTTGTAAAAGCGATGCAGGCTGTAATTAGCAGTGGCTGGAAAACCGCGACGTTTTTTATGCCGTCCACCCGCACCGGGATCGAATGACTGAACCCCCTTTGCGATCGCCCATTCGATTGGTGAATAATAGCAAGCATCAAAATGCAAACAGTCAATTTCTTGAAAAGAACCCCAGTAGCGTCCATACATCCGGTCGTCTTTAACCAAGCAAAAAGACATCCCTATTGGCTGACGGTTATCCTGTTCGTTGTAGGCGGCAAAAAACACAACCCGGTGACGGTAATGGGTATGGAGTTGTTCAAAAAAACGCTTTGTTAAGTACTTACTACCCCACCAGCCAAATTTATCACAAGTGTCTGCATAGAACTGGTACATCAGGGGAAATAAAGATTTAGGAATTTCATCACCAAACAAAGGCTGTAATTTTAAACCTGCTTTTTCCACAGCTTTCCGTTCGCGTTTAATATTGCGACGTTGATTGGCATTGAAAACTGACAAGTAGTCATCAAAAGTACTAAACCCGGAATTTTGCCAAATGTAGCTGTGGTGAAGCCAAGGAGTAAAGCCTTGACTTTCGAGAATGGGACGCCACTGTGGATCTACGTAGAGAAAATGACAGCCAGATATACGATGTTTGGTACAGAAACTGTCAATTTCACGAACCATCATTGCTGTTATTTGATGCTCATCCTCTCCCGGTGCAATCAAAAATCGATACCCTTCAGCAGGTGTAAAGGGTGACATTCCAAGCATTTTTGGATAATATTCTATACCAATACGTTGTGCTAAGTCAGCCCATTGATGATCGAAGACAAATTCGCCATAACTATGCCCTTTAATGTACAAAGGCGCGGCGGCGATGAGTGTTCTGTCCCGCCATAAAGTTAAGTGATTTGGCAACCAGCCAGTATTAGCAGTGGCACTTTGGGAGGTTTCAAGATTATTCAGCCACTCCCACTCTAAAAACGGGGTTTTAAGTGGCAAAGCCAAAGCATCCCATGCATCTTTGGGTACTTCGGAAATTTTGTTGTTCCAAGCAACTGAGTAACGAGGCTTTAGTTGTTCCAACATTTTTACAGTAAATACTACGCAAGATGCCAATTTTGAGTTTGAACTAGCAGTTCTGGGAAAAATTCCCGAAAATCGTTTTCCAGATCCCGCTCGTGTGCAATCAATTCGCTAACAGCTAGGTTTAAGGTGAAGGGTTTAGATAGCCGCATTGACAGTCTGTGAGATATTCTCCTCATAGTGTTTTCCACACCAGCCAAGTTACGATACGATCCCAACCAGTCCTCAGCAGCCATTCGGTTTAAAATTGCTCTTACGGGTGCAGGTAATTGCCCTGGATAAGCTTGAAATGACTTATATATTTGATCTGTAAACTCATCTAGCGGGATATTTGAGTACACAGACCAATTGCTGGCTAGAAAGTAATCGTAGAAGACGTCTACAAGTATTCCAGCAAATCGTCTGTATTCTTGACTAATTCTGCCTTTACTGCATCGAACAATAGAGTGACAATCAGTAAATTTATCAACAAATGTATGACATTGTATACCTCTTTGGATACCAAAGTTCAAATTCTGGCGAGCTGAACCTTTGACTAAATCAGCAAGGAGGTTTCCCAAGCGACTTTCAACGTTCTTTTCCGACAAAAATAAATGAGCTAGCCAGTTCATCTTTTTCTCTATAGAAAAACGACACAGAAATTTTGCGCTAAGGTCAAAATACCTAAAGTGATAATTGTATTAAATTTTAACACTATTCTTTCGATCTCTTAAGAAAATAGTGGAGAAAGACTTCTTGTTCGATAGTGCGAACTTCTAATAATTGTAAGCTCGGCGCTAGCTCGGGTAAAAATCCATCTCCTTGGACTGGTGTAGGTGCGGCTGCACCGCCTACGATCAACGGACAAATCGTCAACCAAAATTCGTCAATTAAATCCATTGTCAGCATTGACGAGACTAACTCACCACCACCCAAAACAGCCAAACGTTTTATGCCTACAGTTCTCAGATGTTTTAACCCAGCCTCTAAGTCGATTTCTCCTGTTGGTTTTTCAAAGACTAGTATTTTCTCAAAACCCGAACTATTTTGCCAACCCAGCGATCCTGGTGATGTAGTTAACAACCAACGGCTAATTTTTTGCCGAAAAAAGCGAATCTCCGGATTTATGCGAGCAGAATGTGTAATTACTATTTGTATCGGCTGGGGAGGCTTTCCTGCGCGATCGCGTTGTTGCAGCAGTTGTGGGTGTGATACGGTGAGTGTTGTACCGTAGGCACGGAGAGTACCAGCACCGAATATGACGGCATCAACCAAAGCAATTTGTTCTTCGAGATGGGCTTTATCAGTTTTTGAACCAAAGCGAGCAGGCGATCGCGTGACATCTGATATTTTGCCATCTGCACTCATTGCTAAGATTACTATGGTATGTGGACGGTCTTGCACAGTTCAATTGGATAGATGATTTTTATGTTTTCAAAGAAATCTCTTACTTTTAACAATACTATGCTGGAAACTTTCTATGATTGAAATTTCGTCATCGCGATCTGCACGGAAATGACAGTTGCATGGGCAAGATTTTTTATGAGGGTTTGTATACTTGACTTCTTTTTCCTATTGCACTCTTTTAAATTTTAAATAGGATTGTAAGATAGGGAATTTTGTAACTCAAGAACAATAGCAACTTTTTTGAGTTGCTGCTGTGATTGGCACATAATTAAGAGAGACAGCCGATGGCGAAACCTCGTCAATCCTCCTTTCGGAGAATTTTAGTATCAAAAATTTTGCTACTGTCAGTTCCAGTTTTATTGATAGGGGAGATTGTAGCTTATAAAAAGGCACGCTTTAGTCTGCTGGAAACAGCTCGCCAAAATTTAACGGAGAGTGCCATTATTAAAGGCGAGAAGCTTGTAGAAGCGAGTGCAGCTTTAAAAATCAATTTAATCAACGCCAGTCAAACAACGACGGTGCGATCGGGTTTACCTACAGAAGTACAGCGATTTCTGAGCCAGATTGCGAAACAACTACCAAAACAAATCGATTGCATTCAATTAATCGACCCCAAAAATAATAATATTTTAGCTAGTACTTGTGGTCTAAAATCATTGGGAGAAGTCAAATTTCCGTTTTCCAGTGAAGGTTTTAACGTTGAAGCAATATTACCAGCAAAAGTTGGAACAACTGGTCAGAAAAATCTACGAAATAACCTACAACTCATGCTATCAGCACCCGTGTATGATAGTGAAGAAAATATGCGTTATGTCTTGAGATTTAAATCAGTTATAATGCAACAAAAAATCAGTAATAAACTGGGTTTATTAACTGGAGCTACAGTCATTATTGCTGAAAATGGAACAATTTTAGCGCATCCAATAGCATCGCGAATAGGAACGAATATAAAACAGCATGCGGATGCTTCAAGACTCGAAAGTATTGTTAAAAATGCTTTAGCAGGAAAGCAAGAATTTTTACATTTATTTTTTGAAAATGAAGGCGAAGAATTACTAGCAGGCTATACAGCTATTCCAAGCCCCTTAACAGAAGGAGAAAATAAAAAATGGATCGTAATATCAGTGACCAATTTAAATGATGCTCTTTACGGGCTTCAAGACATAAAAATTATTCTTGCCGTTTTAACATTCGGTTTGATTGGAGCCAGTGTATTAGCTTCACTGTATGTAGCGCGTTATTTAGCACGCCCTGTAGAAAAACTTAGAGACTATGCTTTGAATCTCCACCTCAACGAATCTACACAACCAGTTCCTCACAATTTTCCCGTTCGTGAATTTAACCAATTAGCGCAAGCGCTACATCAAATGTTGAGTCGCCTTAAAGTTTGGGCAGAAGAGTTGGAATTAGCATGGAAAGAAGCTAAGGATGCCAACCAAGTAAAATCTCAATTTTTAGCAGCAACTTCCCATGAATTAAGAAATCCGTTAAACATCATTATTAATTGCGTTCGCATAGTTAGAGAAGGGATGTGTGATGACAGAGAAGAAGAACTAGAATTTCTCAAGCGTGCCGATGATACTGCAATTCACTTGTTAGGTATTATCAATGATATTCTTGATATTTCCAAAATAGAAGCAGGCAAGCTATCAGTTGTTCTCAAACCTGTAGATTTAACACAAATTTTAAAGGATGTTATCAATATACAATCTGTTAACGTGCAAAAAAAAGGTTTGCAATTAAATATTCCACAACTAGAAGAAACCATACCAGTAAATGCTGATTCATCAAAGTTAAAACAAGTACTTATTAATGTTATTGGAAATGCTACCAAGTTCACAGAGGAAGGAAGCATTACAATTTCTACGGATATTCAAGAGGATAATGATAAAGCAGAGGTTATCATCAAAGTTAAAGATACAGGTATAGGGATCGATCCCACACAACAGTCAAAACTCTTTCGTCCCTTTGTTATGGTTGAAGATGCCAATGCTCGTAAGTTTGGCGGTACGGGATTGGGTTTGGCAATATCACGAAACTTAATGGAACTTATGGGAGGTACGATTACCCTCGAAAGTCAAGGGAGTAACTTGGGGACAACAGTTACAGTAACTTTGCCTTTAATTGATATCTCTTTGTTGAGCGATTCTGACGATCGAGAAGGCACAAAAAATATTACTATCTCTCAAAATCAACAAATAACAGCACAAGCGGGAGATATAAACCATAGGGGTAATTTCTTACCATCCAATGTTAATAAAGAAATTAAAAATCCTAAATTTAAAATGCCAGATGTAAAATTATCAGAGAAAAGTCACCTAATTTAGAGACTAATCTATTAGAGGATATTTGAAAAGTCCTTTCATCAGTAGCAAAACATTCAAGAGCTTCCATTATCCCCCTTAACAAGGGGGCGCTTTCTTAAAGCTGAAGTAAAGCACTTATAGTGACGTTGCCACTGTTCCCAAATTTCTTCAGTAAGTTGTATTTCTTCAATTGTTAAAGGTTTATTTGATTTTCCAGATGCAAAAATTTCAGCCACACAAGTTGCTTTTTCAGGTGCGATGCCATGTTTAACTAATTCCATATGGAATAGTTCTTTTTTGTAATTAAAGTCTAACATTTTATATTGTCTAATACTCTAGGTTTTATCTTTTAATTGAATTTTTTCTAATTTCTTAGTAATTCACTACTTACTTAAGGTAGAGAAACATTACAAAAGTTTATCTTTCTTACTTTAGATAGAATTCTTGAGAAGAAAGAGTATTTTTACTGAAAATGATAATGTTAATAATAAATATAACTTATAGAAAAGATACAACCCTACTAACAACTAACGATAGGCAAGATTTCTGTCCTATACTACTAATGATAACAGGAGTCTTGCCTGTCCTACACGACTAACCACTAACCGCTAACTACCAACACAGATTTCCCACCTTCGTTGCGCGATTCTGTTAAAGCAGAAAGAATTTGTACTAATTGCGTACCAACCCAACCAGATGAAGTTTCTGAGGGAAGATTATTGAGAATAGAATGAATAAAACTATTGCACACCTGCTTCAATGGTTCTGCTTTTTCTATTTCCAGAACTTCTTGTCTTTGATTTTTAGGAATAAATTTGTTTTCTTGGCGTTCAAATTGTCCATGTAGCAAAGTTAAAGGTGATGTGGGTGACATTTCATCAAAAATTAGACTACCAAGACTGCCCACAATCGCTAAGCGTCTTTGTTTGTCGGGATTTAGCCAGCATAAATGAATATAAACCTGAAAGTTGTTTGGGTATGTCAGCGTCACCCATACTAAATCGGATAGACCTGGTTGTAGCCAAACTTTACCCGTAGCCTCAACTTTTACGGGGACTTGATTTAGCCATGCGTTAAAGATGGCAATATCGTGAATGGCTAAGTCCCACAATGCATCTACATCTGGACGGACTGGCCCTAAATGAGTACGGGTAGCATAACCATAACGTAAATCGCCTAACTGTCCTGCTTGAACTACAGCTTTTCCTTTTTCAACAGCAGGATGGAATAAGTAGGTATGGTCAACCATCAACTGTCGGTTCTGTTGTTCTGCAAGTTGACAAAGTTCTCGACATTCATCAGGGTTAAGAGTTAGAGGTTTTTCTGCTAAAACGTGATAACCCCAACGCAAAGCATCAGAAATTAGGGAATAATGAGTACTTGCAGGTGTTGCGATCGCAACGGCTTCTAAACCTTCAACTTGTTGTATTGCTTGCCATTCAGTGGTTATTAGTATTGTGTCATCCAAATGATATTGCTGTTTTACCTCTGTCAACCTTTCAAGGCTTGGGTCTACCACTGCTTTGACTTCAGCTTGCGGATGTTCGAGAAAATTCCGTAACAAATGTACTCCCCAGCGTCCAACGCCGATTACAGCAATTTTAATCATTTAGTTAGTTGTTAGTTGTTAGTTGGGGCGCAAGGCATTGCGTCCGTATTTTGTTAGTAAAATTATGAGTTATTTCATCAATGTTCAGCTCTTAAAAGTCAACTGTCAAGAATTTTCTTACTAAAGTTTTCACGACGAGGTCTCGTTTTCCCCACTAACAACTAACAACTAACAACTAACCACCAACGAATTAAGATGATTCTTCAGTATTAAGTGAGAGAAAAGCAACTTTGGCAGCTGCTTGTTCTGCTGCTTTTATTGAACGCCCTTTGCCTTCTCCCAGCTTTTGTCCGTGCAGCCAGACTTCTGCAAGGAAACGTTCTTGAATGTGTTGTGGCTGGTTTTTTTCTACAACTCGATATTCTGGTAGTACTTTATACTGAGCTTGCGTCCATTCTTGTAGAGCAGCCTTATAATTTAGCCTCGCGGGATCGAGACGAATTTCTGTAGTCAGTTGTTTAAAATGAGGGTCTAGCCAAGGACGGATCAGTTCAAGACTTTGAGTACTCAGGTAAAGTGCTCCTAAAACTGCTTCAAAAGCATCTGCAAGTCGAGATTCTTGACCAATTTTGTCAGATGTAGCACTGCCTGCAACCAGTAAGTATAACTCCAAACCATATTCTCTTGCGAGTTGAGCAAGAATGCGATCGCTCACTAATACCGAACGAATGGCTGCAAAATCCCCAACCGAACAATCTGGGTAACTTTCCCATAAGACAACTGCTGCCACCAAACGGACGACAGCATCGCCAACAAACTCAAGTTGTTCGTAGTTAGCTGACTCAGAGACAGTGGGATGAGTCAATGCTAAATCCAGCAATTGCCACTTTATAGGAGCTGCTATTGACAGACCTAATTTTCTCACTAAACTTTCAAGTTGCCTTTGACGGCGTGGATAAGCAAGACTCATTGGCACTGGTCAGGTGGTCATTGGTCAGGTGGTCACTGGTCAGGTGGTCACTGGTCACTGATTAAAAAAGGAGAGAGTCGGACATAAGCCGGGTTCTGTTCTCTGATGTAAAAATCTTTTGCTTGACAAAACATTCTTACATTTCAAGGGCAGTTATCTATCTGGGACGCCTGTTACCAGACGCCTCTAGCGGCTCTCTTTTACGGAACTGGTAAAAGACCAACCGTAGTTCCTTTACCTTGCTCCCAACCGGGGTTTACCGAGCCACGACCTCTCAGTCGTGCTGGTGCGCTCTTACCGCACCTTTGCACCCTTACCTCCTGAATTCTGAATTCTGAATTCTGAATTCTGAAAACTTTTCATCATTCATCATTCATCATTCAGAATTTAGAAGGCGGTATCTTTCTGTGGCACTATCCTCACGATCGCTCGCACTGGGCGTTACCCAGCAAGTCTGGTCTTTCGGGAGCCCGGACTTTCCTCAAGCTAGCTTTCTTCAAGCTAACCTGCAACCGCCTGCGCCTACTCTCTCCTTATAACCAGTGTAATCTTGGATGACTGAGAAAGTATGAGCGTTCGACAACATAAGGATGAAATTCTGAATTTTTTGACTTTGCTACAAGCTCTCTTGAAGTCGGTCTCATTTTTATCTTCTCTTATTCCAAGGGAGAGCATAAGTCCAAGGAAGCTTTCTAACTGTAAAAGGACAGTTGACAATACATACGGGAGGAAAATCCCTACCTGGAGCAAGACCGACATATTTACTTGCTAGTCTTAGCACTAAGTTCAGTGAAAAGTCAAAGTTACGTTTTCTGTCCATGAACTTGCGGAATTCTTTTTTTTGCGCTCTGATAGGGCTTGATTCCCATTTAAGGACATTAGCTATCGATGCCTGGTCTCGTGCTTTATAAATTCTCGTTTCCATATCGAGTTCGAAGACACTTTCTGATGAGATTTTCTCCTTTAAAGTTGTTTTAGGAACAATTGCACTCGTCACTTGAGGAACAGCTAAGTCACGGATGATCGCTGGTTTGTCTACTGGGGTTTCTCGCATCACTCGCCTTGAAACTCCATCAAATTCCAGAAAAGTACAGTTGTCCCAGTCTACGTATATTATGATATCCTCAGATTTATTTTCAATATTAATAGATAAGTCTTTTGGATCT
Organism: Scytonema hankhaensis NUACC26; assembly: GCF_045865695.1. Classification (NCBI taxonomy): domain Bacteria; kingdom Bacillati; phylum Cyanobacteriota; class Cyanophyceae; order Nostocales; family Scytonemataceae; genus Scytonema; species Scytonema hankhaensis. Next base: position 12,219 of record NZ_BAACAP010000152.1, on the reverse strand, counting down.
TTTATTGAGTACATTGGTCTGAGCGAGAAAGACACTCCTATTGCATCTTGAATTTCTTGCTCTTTCAGTTGTTCTTCCACCTTAGATTTGTTAAATTCCAGCTTTATTTGGTCATCAATAGAATCAACCATTTGGTTAAAAGTATAAGTGATGCCAATGACGTAAAGTGTTAAAACTAGTAAATTTGAATCACCTTCTCTCATAATTTTTTATATAACCTCATATACTTCTGAAAGAATGTTAAACTCACTTGTTGCGATCGCTATTAACTTTTGAAAAGTTCTGGAACCAGCCTTTCTGCCAGAAAATAACAATCATACTAATGGCGATCGCTCCCATAACACCCAAACAAATAAAGTAGCCCCAGTACCAATTGAGTTCGGGCATATTGTACGGAGATTTTTCTGTATTAAAGTTCATACCATAAATTCCGGCAATAAAGGTGAGTGGAATAAAAATTGATGACATTACCGTCAAAAACTTCATCACCTCATTCATCCTGTTACTTACTGCCGAAAGATAAACATCCATTAACCCGGATGTCAGTTCCCGGTAAGTCTCAATCGTATCGATGACTTGTATCGTATGGTCGTAACAATCGCGCAAGTAGATTCGCACTTCATCCCGGATCAGTTCATTGCCATCGCGAATCAACGAATTAATCGCATCTCGTTGCGGCCACATATAACGGCGTAGCTGCAATAATTCTCGTCTGACTTCATAAATTTTTTGTAGGGTTTGTTGAGAGGGATTCAGGATAACTTCGTCTTCTAAGTCTTCAATTTGCTCGCCAAAACGTTCTAAAACTGGAAAAAACCCATCAACAATTGCATCTAACACGCTATAAGCCAGATAATCTGCTCTACGCTTCCGAATAATTCCTTTATTGTTGCAAATTCTCGTTCTTACACTATCCAAACAGTCATATTTTGGTTCTTCTTGTACTGTCAGTAGGTAATTTTCCCCCAACACCAGACTGACTTGCTCGCTATGAAAGCCTTGTTCTGCTTTTTTTGGCACGACCATTCGGCAAATAATCACCAATTGAGCTTCATATTCCTCTATTTTTGGACGCTCTGCCACATTAACGATATCTTCCAACACCAGAGGATGCAAAGCAAAAACATTGCCTAGCCGTCGCAAAATACCTTCATCTCCAAGACCTTGTACTTCCACCCAGGAGATAGATTGTGTATCTAAGTAGAAAGCACACTCTTCTGGAGTTGCTATTTCCTTGCGAACAACATTGATAGCGTTATAGTCAATTAACGATATTTCTGGCGGTGGAGAATCTGGAGAAATATAAAGAAATCCAGGTATCGTTCCCGGTTGATGAGTGTATCTGTCTACAGACGATTGCCTATCCTCTTGAGAAGAGGGGCGATTCTTTTTTGCTGTTGTACGCCGTTGGCGAACTTTTCCTGCCATTTTAGGAGATTGACGAACTTTTTTTGCCATTTTAGAAGATCGGCGCACTTTCTTTGGCATGAATGTTTTTAACTCGTCACTAGTATGAAAATAGGGCAATGGGCATGGGGCATTGGAAAAGAATTATTTTCATGCCCTTGTTGTATGCTCCTGCCCGTGTGTATCTGTCTAGTATGTAAAAACAGGTTGCTGCGATCGCACAACTAGCTTTAGGAATATTTATATAAATTAATGAATACTTACAAATCATGAATTCTATTACGAACACTTCATCTATTCGTCGTACTTTGCAATATGTAGAATGGACTCTTTTAGGTGTCTATCTAGTTCTTCTAATAGCAAATCGACGAGAAAATAGCTATTTATCACTACCAATACCAACATTTACTTCATTTGGTTCTCTGACTGCATTGACTCTCTTAAGTTTTTTCTTTCCAATGAATCGTCCCATTTGGCAAAGACAATTTTATATATTTTTAGAGATATTATCGGTCATGATTCCCAGAGCAGTTGATGTAAACTTTGAAATATTACTCTACCTTATAATAGCCAAAAGTTGCTTCTTACTAAAACGTAAATTTATTGTTATAATTGTCATCTTGTCAGGAATTATTTGGAACTCACTTCTACTATGGAGCTTACCTCAAAAACTAGAGTTTAAACGTTCTCATATTGCTCAACAAATAACTGAATTATATGATACTAAATTTAATATTACTAGAGCAATTATTAATGACACAGGTAGCTACTTAGCAGCAAGTACTTTTGTATTATTAGTGTCTTTTGTAGTTATTGCAGAGCAAAAAAGCAGACAAAAAGCAGAGATTTTAACCAAACAAGTAGAAACATTAGCAGCAACTTTGGAAAGAACGCGCATTGCTCGTGAAATTCATGATTCTTTGGGACATTCCCTGACAACTTTAGATGTACAACTAGAATTAGCCCAAAAACTTTACCAACGCGATCCCATTCAATCAGCAAAATCTTTGGATATTGCCAAAGAATTAGCCAATCAGTGTTTAACTGAAGTAAGACGGTCTGTACAAACAATGCGGCAGTCTAACTTTAATCTGAATGAAGCTTTGATTATTTTAGTAGAAAATGTTAGTAGAAATCAATCATTTGCTATCCATTTAGATGTGAAACTTCCACAACTACCCGTTCAAACTAGCCACCAACTCTACTGTATCGTTCAAGAAGGTCTTACCAACATTCAAAAACACGCCTCGGCAAGTTTTGTCAATCTTAAAGGTTATCAAACATCAAGTGAGATTATTATAGAACTGACCGACAATGGAAAAGGATTTAAGGTCAGCGCACCACATACTGGATTTGGGTTGAGGGGAATGAGAGAGCGAGTTCACATTTTGGGCGGAGACATTAAAATAAACAGCACTCTTAATTCCGGAACTCAGATTCACGTAGTGATTCCAATTTAAGGGGATTGGCGACTGGCGAACCCGAAGGGCGACTAGGTATTAGTTGTCAAAATCTCTCCATTGCCTAATCCCTAATCCCCAATCCCTAATCCCTAATCCCCAATCCCCAAAATGATTCGAGTGTTGCTTGTAGACGATCGACCACTTTTTCGCCAAGGATTAGCGTCTTTACTGTCGCTAGAAGAGGATTTGGAAATTATTGGACAAGCGAGTCACGGCCATGAAGCGATCGCTCTTAGTGAAACTTTACAACCAGATGTGATTCTGATGGATGTAAGAATGCCCATTTGTGATGGTGTGGTTGCAACTCGTGAAATTCACCAGCGCTGTCCTTGGATAAGAATTCTTATGCTGACAACTTTTGATGAAGATGAATATATTTGGGAATCATTACAAGCAGGCGCACTGGGTTATCTTCTGAAAAGTACCCCTTCAGCCCAATTAGCTGCCGCAATTCGCACTCTTCATCAAGGGCATTGTCAATTAGGTCCTACAATTGCCTCGAAAGTCCTTACCCAGTTACGTTCCCCAACTGTTGGCAAGCAAAATACAGTACAGTGTCATTTAAGCGAGCGCGAGTTAGAAGTTTTGACTTTAATTGCTCGAGGCAAAAGCAATCGGGAAATTGCTAAAACACTATTTCTTACTGAAGGGACGGTGAAGAATTACGTGACACAAATTCTAGCACGGTTGGGTTTGAGGGATCGCACCCAAGCAGCTTTGTGGGCGAAGGAAAATTTAACAATTTAGATTTCGGGCTACTCACTTGCTCCTAATGTTAGTACTTCCAATACTTACCACAATTAGCTGTGTGTGGCAAAATTGTGATTAGAGCTATATGTTTGTCCAACCGCTCGCATGACTATTAATATACCAATTGACGCTGCCCTCATCCAAGAAGCCCTAGATGTTGGTGGAAATCAACAGACAGAACTTGATGTTGTAGAAGCTGCATTACGAGAGTACATACAACGTTACAAGCAACTAAAAATACTTGAGTTGTTTGGGACTGCTGACTAACAAATAAAATAAGGTGGGCAATGCCCACCCTACGGTATGGAGTACAAGGGACTACATCATGCCCATGCCACCCATACCGCCCATACCACCCATGCCGCCCATGCCGCCCATGTCAGGCGCACCAGCTGGTGGTTTCTTCTCAGGTTTTTCAACAACGAGGGCTTCGGTTGTTAAAACCATTCCTGCAATAGAAGCAGCATTTTGCAACGCCGAACGAACTACTTTTGCAGGGTCGATAATTCCTGCTGCAATTAAGTCTTCAAATTTCCCGGTAGCTGCGTTGTAGCCAATGTTGAAATCGGTTTCTCGGACTCTTTCAACAACGACAGAACCTTCTACACCTGCATTGTCTGCAATTTGGCGTAAGGGTGCTTCGAGCGATCGCGCTACAATATCAGCCGCAATGTTTTCTTCATTGTTGAGGCTTGCTTTAAACTCTGCTACTTTCTTAGAAAGATGAATGAGGGTTGTTCCACCACCGGGAACTATACCTTCTTCTACAGCTGCTTTGGTAGCGTTGAGAGCGTCTTCGATTCTGAGTTTGCGATCTTTGAGTTCGGTTTCTGTTGCCGCACCTACCTTAATAACCGCAACACCACCAGCTAGTTTGGCAATGCGCTCTTGCAATTTTTCTTTATCGTATTCTGAATCGGTTTCTTCGAGTTGTTTGCGAATTTGACCGATTCTCTTTTCTACGTCAGCCTTGGTGCTATCACCCGCAGCAACGATGGTTGTGTTTTCTTTATCAATTGTGATTTTACGAGCAGTTCCTAGCATTTCCAAAGAAGCGGTGTCTAGGGTTAAACCGATTTCTTCAGAAATTAACTGTCCGTTGGTGAGAATAGCAATATCTTGTAACATGGCTTTGCGGCGATCGCCAAACCCAGGGGCTTTGATAGCGCAAACAGTCAAGACTCCCCGTGCTTTGTTAACCACCAAAGTTGCCAAAGCTTCTCCTTCTACATCTTCAGCAAGCACCAACAAAGGTTGACCCAAACGAGCTACTTTTTCCAACACAGGAATTAAATCCTGAATTGTGCTGATTTTTTTATCAGTAATTAGGATGCGGGCGTTTTCAAATTCCACCGTCATCCGCTCGTTGTTGGTAATAAAGTAGGGAGAGATGTAACCTCTGTCTATCTGCATCCCTTCAACCACTTCTAGTTCGGTTGTTAAGGACTTAGATTCTTCTACAGTGATGACACCATCTTTGGTGACTTTTTCCATTGCCTCAGCTAGCATATTACCGACTTCATCGTCGTTTCCAGACGAAACAGAAGCCACTTGTGCGATCGCAGATCCTTCCACTGGTTTTGCGACTTTGGCAATTTCTTGTACCAAAATCTCAACAGTTTTGTCAATTCCCCGCTTTAAAGCAATAGGATTACTACCTGCTGCAACGTTCCTCAAACCTTCCCTAACCATCGCCTGTGCCAGTACGGTTGCGGTGGTAGTTCCATCCCCTGCGACATCTTTGGTCTTCGATGCGACTTCTTGGACAAGTCTTGCACCAGTGTTTTCTAGGGGATCTTCTAGTTCAATTTCCTTAGCAACGGTGATACCATCATTGACAATCTGAGGTGCGCCGAACTTCTTCTCTAACAGAACGTTACGGCCCTTGGGTCCCAAAGTAATTTTCACGGCATCAGCCAGAGCGTTGATACCTTTTTCTAACGCCCGTCGAGAGTCCTCATTGAATGAAACAATTTTCGCCATGTTTAGTTCTCTAGCACGTCCTGTTTTACAATTTAGCACTCAGAAGACAAGAGTGCTAATTTTTCCGGCAAAGACTGCGGATACTTTGGAAAAAATTGATTAATATGTAGGTGCTTATCAGTGACCACCTGACCAGTGACCACCTGACCAGTGACCAGTGACCACCTGACCAGTGACCACCTGACCATTTTCCTCTACCCCTTAATTCAATAACACAATGACAAATGACAAATGACCAATGACTAATGACCAATAATAAGCAGGCAAACTTGATGGCAAAACATGAATATACACAACGCCCTTCGTTCCCTAGGTATTGCTGACCCCAATGGTTCCGGTTGGTTGGCAGTAGTTTTTACATTTCTCTTAGCGTATGCAGTCACTTGGCGCATGATTCCGTCAGTCCGTAAGTTTGCCTTAAAGGTTGGATGGGCTGACCAACCAAATGCACGACGGATTAACCGCGAACCTCTGCCTAATGCAGGCGGGTTAGCTATTTATGCGGGAGTCATTGCGGCGGTGGTGCTTGCAAGTCTCTTACGACCCATTGAACTTGAAAGAGTCCTGGCTCAGGTACTTACTATTTTACTAGGTGGTTCGATTTTAGTACTGGTAGGTTTTATCGACGACCAGTTCGGTTTACCTCCTCTTTTTCGTTTATTAATTCAAATACTGACAGCTCTGTTATTGGTTGCTAATCGAATCACTCTGAATGTTTCCTTTGGCACTCCCTTCGACTATATATTATCGATATTCTTAACAGTTCTGTGGGTGGTAGGAATCACTAATGCTATTAACTTAATGGATGGGATGGATGGTTTGGCAGGAGGAGTTAGTTTTATCTCTGCCATGAGTTTACTAGCTGTTTCAGCCCAAGTTCCCAACCGTGCCGCCGCAACATTAGTTTTGGCTGCATTGGGAGGAGCTGCACTAGGTTTCCTGCGTCATAATTTCCACCCCTCACGTATTATCATGGGTGATGCCGGAGCGTACTTTTTCGGGTACGTACTGGCTGCCACTGGTATTTTGGGGAATTTACAAGCCCCTACAGCTGTCTCTTTGGTAGCTCCAGTTTTATTTCTACTCCTGCCCGTGCTAGACACGACTCAAGTGTTTATCCGGCGTTTATTGGCAGGTAAAAATCCTCTTAGTACTCCTGGTAAAGACCACTTACATCACCGCTTACTCGCATGGGGTTTATCTCAACGTCATGCAGCACTGACTCTTTGGTCAATTGCTTTAATTTGCAATTTGTTGGCAATGAGATTGCAAAATATGAGTTTAGTACAGATGTTTGCAACTACTGTTGGCATCATCTCTCTCTTGGGCTTCGTTGTTTTGCAAAAAATACGAACAGCATGAATTATGAATTATGAATTATGAATTATGAATTAAATATTCATCATTCAGCATTCATAATTCATAATTTTTTGTTACATTACCATTCCACCATCGACATTCATAACTTGTCCGGTAATATACGCTGCGGCTGGATCGGAGGCTAGGAAGCGCACCATCCCAGCGACTTCTTCTGGTTGACCGTAACGACTTAGGGGAATAAATTTAAGAATTTCTTCTGATTTTAAATCGTTTGTCATGTCTGTGGAAATAAAGCCCGGAGCAACTGCGTTAACAGTGATACCGCGAGAGGCGAATTCCTTAGCAATTGTTTTGGTAAAGCCAATAACTCCTGCTTTTGCTGCACTGTAATTGGCTTGTCCGGGATTGCCGATTTGTCCGGCAACGGAGGTGATGTTGATGATGCGCCCAGAACGTTGCTTGAGCATAATTTTACTAACGGCACGAGTACAAAGAAAAACTCCGGTAAGGTTAAGGTCGATGACGGCTTGCCAATCTTCTGGCTTCATGCGAAGAAGTAAAGTGTCGCGAGTTATTCCTGCATTGTTGACTAAAATGTCTACTCGGCTGAACTTTTCCACGACTGTGTTGACTAAGGCTTCTACTTGGTCGGCTTTGCTTACGTCTGCTTGTAATGCGATCGCCCTTGGCGCAAGCCGTACCCGGCTTATCGCATTTCCTCCAGCATCAGTAATTGTCTTGACAACTTCCTCAGCCGCATTGCTCGAACTAGCATAGTTGACGACTACATTTGCGCCGAGTTGCGCTAATTGGAGAGCGATCGCACGTCCAATTCCGCGTGAAGCACCAGTTACAATCGCGACTTGTCCGCGTAAAGAAAGCAAATTTTCTGGCAGTAAGTCCATTAAGCGTTCCCCTTCATTATTCTCGCGCTATACATAATAGGACCATCTGAGTACAACAATAAAAACAATCATTGAGACTGAGCGGATAGCTGCTAGCAGAGATTACCATTGAAAAATCAAACTATAAAAATTGGTGGGTATTACATGACTACCAAAAAGCAATTCAACAGCTTTGAAGAGATGCTGTCTGGTTCTGATGTTCCTGTCTTAGTGGATTTTTACGCTGATTGGTGCGGTCCTTGTCATATGATGAGTCCGATTCTAGAGCAAGTCAATGCTCAACTCCAAGGGCGGATAAGAGTTGTAAAAATTGATACTGAAAAGTATCCTCAATTAGCATCTCAGTATCGGATTGAAGCTTTGCCAACACTAGTGGTGTTTAAACAAGGTCAACCAGTGGATCGAATTGAAGGTGTCGTACAAGCACCACAATTGATACAACATTTAAATGCATTGATTTAAAGCCCTAGCGATTGAAATCGCGGCTATACATACAAAGTCCGCCTACGCGGACTAAATCATCAGAGGTTTGATTTAAGCGTACTGAGGGATTTCCAAAAAATAAATCATCCATCTTGTAGGATGGGGAAATCATCCATCTTGTAGGATGGGCGTCCTTGCCCGTCCTATGTTAGTGGCGCTCTAGAAGCCATTGGTGTCAACTTAAGCTAAAACCCTCGTCCCATCTCGTTTCCTGGTTCTACCAGGAAATGCATTTGCAATGCGGCTCTACCGCTTTGAACCGCAGGCGGAGCCTCCAGGTAGGCATTCCTAGTATAATTTAGTCCGCACAGGCGGACTTTGTTTGTATAGCCGTGATTTCCAATCGCTGGGCTAAAAGGGGTTAGAAAAGCGAATTTGGTATGATTTGCCAAAAAAAACAGCCGCTTCTTCTGGAAGCAGCTGTTTTATTAAAGCTGGGTTCAAACCCACTTAGGAAAAATCTTAGTAATCGAAGTCGCCACCGCCCATACCAGCGCCAGCGCCAGCAGGAGCATTATCTTTAGGCTCTGGCTTATCCACTACGATACATTCGGTGGTCAACACCATACCAGCAATAGATGCAGCGTTTTGCAGTGCAGAACGAGTCACTTTAGCTGGGTCAACAATACCTGCATCTAACAAGTTGACAAACTCGTTTCTAGCAGCATCGTAACCGATATTGAAATCTTTCTCTTTCACGCGCTCAGCAATAACAGCACCATTCTGACCAGAGTTTTCAGCAATACGCTTCAGAGGAGCAGTCAAAGCACGAGAAACGATTAACGCACCAGTCAACTCTTCACCACTAAGGTTACCATTTGCCCATTCTTCAAGTTGAGGAGCGAGGTGAGCGAGTGTTGTACCACCGCCAGGAACGATACCTTCTTCAACAGCAGCTTTGGTCGCGTTGATAGCGTCTTCCAAGCGCAGCTTCTTGTCCTTCATTTCGGTTTCGGTAGCAGCGCCTACTTTCACAACAGCAACACCACCTGCTAACTTAGCTAAACGCTCTTGCAGTTTTTCTTTGTCGTAGGAAGATTCGGTTTCTTCAATTTGACGGCGAATCTGATCGATACGAGCTTTAACCGCAGCTTCGTTACCTTCAGCAACAATGGTGGAGTTGTCTTTAGTGATGGTGATGCGGCGTGCTTTACCTAAAGCATCTAGTTTGGTGTTGTCTAACTTCAAACCAGCATCTTCAGTGATGACTTGACCGCCTGTGAGGATGGCGATATCTTCCAGCATAGCTTTGCGGCGATCGCCAAATCCAGGTGCTTTCACTGCTGCTACGTTGAGTACACCACGTAGGCGGTTAACAACTAAGGTTGCTAGAGCTTCTTTCTCAATGTCTTCAGCGATGATGATCAAAGGACGACCCGCACGCGCAACTTGTTCTAGAACGGGTACGAGGTCTTGTACTAAAGCAATTTTCTTGTCGGTTAACAAGATGAAAGGCTCATCGAACACTGCTTCCATCCGTTCGGGATCGGTTGCAAAGTAAGGAGAGATGTAGCCTTTGTCAAAGCGCATCCCTTCGGTAATTTCCAATTCCGTGGTCATGGATTTTCCTTCTTCCAAGGAAATCACGCCTTCTTTACCAACTTTATCCATTGCTTCAGCAATCATCTGACCGACTTCTTCGTCGTTACCAGCAGAGATTGAACCGACTTGAGCAATAGCCTTGGAATCTTCTACGGGACGAGCATGTTCTTTGATTCTGTCTACTAGGAAGCTAGTTGCTTTATCAATACCACGCTTGAGCAGAATGGCGTTTGCACCTGCAGCAACGTTACGCAAGCCTTCTTTAACAATTGCGTGAGCCAGAACGGTCGCAGTGGTAGTACCGTCACCTGCAGCGTCGTTGGTTTTGGATGCTGCTTGGCGAATTAGAGACACACCAGTGTTTTCTACGTGGTCTTCTAATTCAATTTCTTTAGCAATGGTCACACCGTCATTGATGATTTGTGGTGCGCCAAATTTCTTTTCTAACACTACGTTGCGACCTTTGGGACCGAGGGTAACAGCTACCGCTTCAGCCAAAATGTCCATGCCTCTTTCTAATGCACGACGAGCGTTTTCGTTGTATATAATGCGCTTTGCCATATTAGTCCTTTGTCATTTGTCCTTTGTCATTTGTAGGAGTGTCATTTGTAGGAGTGTCATTTGTAGGAGTGTCATTAGTCCGTTGTCATTTGTGTTGTACTAATGACCAATGACTAATGACCAATGACCAATGACTATGAAACAATTGCTAGAATGTCTTTCTCAGCGAGCAGTACATACTCATCTGTACCCAGCTTGATGTCAGTACCAGCGTATTTGGAGTAAAGCACTTTGTCTCCTACTTTTACGTCCAATGCTTGACGGCTACCGTCATCTTTGAGTTTGCCATCACCAACTGCAACAACTTCGCCTACTTGGGGCTTTTCTTTTGCAGTGTCGGGCAAATACAGACCACCTGCGGTCTTTTCTTCTGATGCGCTGACTTTGATGAATACGCGCTCGCCTAAAGGTTTTACTGTAGAAACGCTAAGAGATACTGCTGCCATACCGTTTTCTCAACTTTTTAGCACTCTTGACTCCTGAGTGCTAATCTACCTAAAGGAGGTACAAGATGGCAACATTTTTTGTTGTACGGGTTTCCGAACTTTGCTTTTTCACACTTTATGTAAGTACAAATACTCAATTATTGAGAACCTTCAGGTTTTTTTCGGTAAAGAGCGAATAATGAAGTACGAGGGCAGAAGTACGAAGGCAGCTATGCTAAGGAAATTCCTAAGTGTAAATAGGTAAATTAGAAAAATTTGCTACATAATGATTTTCCTGTTTACTTAAAAAAAGTGTTGTCTGCCTTATAAGTCAATGGCATAAAGGATTATATATTGTAAACAAAGTTACAATATCCCCTTCTACCCTCTGCCATCTGCCATCTGTCTTCAGTAATTCTGTAGAAACATTAAGACTGTCAAAAAACACAGCGATACATTTTAAGATTGGCGATCGGACAGTCACTAAATGCTGTTACAGAGCAAAAACCAAGCTTCTTGCAAGTTTTTTGGTTTAGACTGATAATAGAGGATTACTCGGATAAGCTGTGGTATAACACAGCGAATCCTGACGTAATTATGCGGAATATACAAGAAAGCAAAATACAGTAAAAGAATATGCTTTTTTGATCTATACTTTGCCCGATACTTCTCTAAATAGTTATGGTGAACTAAATCGTAAGAGCTCAATATCCTTATGGATTATGACAAAGTAGTACATCTATGAAAGTGCGGTTGCTTATTTTTTGGGAGCATCTTGGGAGTAACACTTATTTGGTTATTCTCAATAATTATTATTTTAATGGTGTTTTTTAGCCCGCACTATTCAAAGCGATATATAATAACGCATTATGATTACTACTGCTCTCAGTATCCTCACGCTTACTTTGACTTTAGTACAGTAGTTCGTCAAAAGTCATTTTCCACTTTTGAGACTTCAACTAAACAAAGGCAAGCTAAGTAGGAAAAAGTACAACACCAATCTATTACACCGGAGAGGATTATTATTCAAGACCTTGATGGATCGAGTGCGACAAGTGCCACTGCTATGAAAGAACCCAGCATGAAAGATCACAAACGACTTCTATTAATTGATGATGACCCCAACCTCATTTTGCTGGTGAAGGATTATTTGGAATTCCGGGGTTATGAAGTTAACACTGCCGAAAATGGTCGCGAAGCACTGGAAATTTTGGAGCAGGATATTCCAGACATGATCATTTGCGACGTAATGATGCCGGAAATGGACGGGTACACTTTTGTAGAACAAGTCCGGCAAAACGAACGCACCAGTTGGATTCCCGTTCTCTTCCTTTCAGCTAAGGGACAAAGCGCAGTCCGAGTAAAAGGTCTGAATAAAGG
>NZ_BAACAP010000151.1:0-38119 GCF_045865695.1 Scytonema hankhaensis NUACC26 | reverse complement strand
GAGCAGATCCTCTTGGGTCTGATTGGAGAAGGTACCGGCGTGGCGGCTAAGGTACTGAAATCAATGGGCGTCAATCTTAAAGACGCTCGGATTGAAGTAGAAAAGATCATAGGACGGGGTTCGGGTTTTGTGGCGGTGGAAATTCCGTTCACGCCACGAGCAAAGCGAGTTCTGGAACTATCCTTGGAAGAAGCGCGCCAATTAGGGCATAACTATATTGGTACCGAGCATCTGCTGTTGGGCTTGATCCGAGAAGGAGAAGGTGTAGCAGCTAGAGTACTAGAAAATCTAGGCGTAGATCTATCTAAGGTGAGAACCCAAGTGATCCGAATGCTGGGAGAAACAGCTGAGGTCACTCCAGGAGGACCATCTCGCGGTAACAAAACCCCAACTTTGGACGAGTTTGGCTCGAACTTGACCCAAATGGCAGCAGATGGAAAGCTCGATCCAGTTGTAGGAAGAGCTAAGGAAATTGAACGGGTGATTCAAATATTGGGTCGCCGGACAAAAAATAATCCAGTGCTGATTGGGGAACCAGGGGTTGGTAAAACAGCCATTGCTGAAGGTCTAGCTCAGCGCATTGCTAATAAGGATGTCCCGGACATTCTAGAAGATAAGCGCGTTGTGACTCTGGATATCGGTCTGCTCGTCGCAGGTACTAAGTACCGAGGTGAGTTTGAAGAACGCTTGAAGAAAATCATGGATGAAATTCGTCAAGCGGGTAACGTCATTCTTGTCATAGACGAAGTACATACCCTCATCGGTGCAGGTGCAGCAGAAGGCGCTATCGATGCAGCAAATATCCTCAAACCAGCTTTGGCACGAGGTGAATTGCAGTGTATCGGTGCAACAACTCTAGATGAATATCGCAAACACATTGAGCGTGATGCAGCCCTAGAACGTCGCTTCCAACCAGTGATGGTAGGTGAACCGTCAGTAGAAGAAACTATTGAAATTCTATATGGACTGCGCGATCGTTACGAACAGCACCACAAATTAAAAATCTCTGATGAAGCATTGGTAGCGGCGGCGAAATTATCCGACCGCTATATTAGTGACCGTTACTTACCAGACAAAGCAATTGACTTGATTGACGAAGCTGGTTCTCGGGTACGCTTGATCAACTCCCAATTGCCACCCGCAGCAAAAGAGTTAGATAGAGAACTGCGTCAGATTTTGAAAGAGAAAGATGATGCAGTCCGCGCTCAAGACTTTGACAGAGCAGGGGAATTACGCGATCGCGAGATGGAAATCAAAGCAGAAATTCGCGCTATTGCTCAAAGCAAGACGAATTCAACCCGCACTGAAGGTGATGAACCTGTTGTAACAGAAGAGGACATTGCCCACATTGTTGCTTCTTGGACGGGAGTTCCTGTGAACAAACTCACAGAATCCGAATCCGAGAAGTTGTTGCATATGGAAGATACTCTGCACCAGCGCCTCATCGGACAAGAAGATGCTGTGAAAGCGGTTTCGCGAGCCATTCGCCGCGCCCGTGTCGGTTTGAAAAACCCCAATCGACCAATCGCCAGCTTTATCTTCTCCGGTCCAACAGGTGTAGGTAAAACTGAATTGGCAAAAGCCCTAGCTTCCTACTTCTTTGGTTCTGAAGAAGCAATGATCCGCTTAGATATGTCCGAATACATGGAACGCCACACCGTCAGCAAGCTGATCGGTTCGCCTCCTGGATATGTCGGGTATAACGAAGGCGGTCAGTTGACAGAAGCTGTACGCCGTCGCCCCTACACAGTTGTACTGTTCGACGAAATCGAAAAAGCGCACCCCGACGTCTTCAATATGCTGCTACAAATTTTGGAAGATGGTCGCTTGACTGATGCGAAGGGTCGCACGGTAGATTTCAAGAACACCTTGCTGATTTTGACATCCAACATTGGTTCTAAGGTGATTGAGAAGAGCGGTAGCGGATTTGGTTTCGACGTTGCTGATGATGTATCCGAAGCACAGTACAACCGGATTAAGTCTTTGGTGAACGAAGAACTCAAACAGTACTTCCGTCCAGAATTCCTCAACCGTCTGGATGAAATCATTGTCTTCCGTCAGCTGTCCAAAGAAGAAGTGTCGCAAATCTCCGACATCATGCTCAAGGAAGTCTTTGGTCGCCTAGCCGAAAAAGGCATTACCATGGAAGTCACCCAAGGATTCAAAGACCGTCTCATCCAAGAAGGTTACAGCCCAAGTTACGGTGCAAGACCGTTACGTCGGGCTATTATGCGCTTGTTGGAAGACAGCCTTGCTGAAGAAATTCTCTCCGGTCGCATCAAGGAAGGCGATACAGCCATTGTTGATGTCGATGATACTGGCAATGTGACTGTTAGAGGCGAACAGCGTCGGGAATTGTTGACACCGGGCGTTGAGTCGTAAGCAAAGAGCGGTGTTAACGAACAATTAAAAATGCCCTCACACTGGAAGTGTGGGGCTATACAAACAAAGTCCGCCTGCGCGGACTTTTTTATTGAGGTGAAAGTCTTAGCTTGTGGAAGAAGTCTTAGCTTGTGGAAGAAGTCTTAGCTTGTGGAAGAAGTCTTAGCTTGTGGAAGAAGTCTTAGCTTGTGGTACGGGCGTCCCCGCCCGTACTGAATGAGAAGGCGGGCGAGGACGCCCACCCCACAAGAATGCTTCCAAATAAATTACTATACAAGCTGCTATCGAATCACCTGTATATTTATCCCTAGTTCTAAATCAGCCCAAGCTCGATCGGTAGTTAATATTGGCAAACCCAAAAATTGACCGAGTGCTAAGCACGCTCGATCGCCTAATGACAATCCAGACTGTCTCGTTAACGGACGTAAAATTCCCGCACGATAAGCCATTTCAGTGTCAAAGTAAATAATCTCTAAACCCAAACTACTGATAACTTCCCTGATTTCTGTCTCAGACATTCCACTCTCAGCAAATCTAGCTATGACTTCGCTCAAATTCACACTACTAATAGCAGCTTCAGTCAGAACACTGATTACCCTTTCACTACCAAGCTCATTGTTTAAAAGCGCCAAAATAGCAGAAGCATCTAAAACATAATTACTCACGTAAACTCTCCTGACGGCGTTCTGTTATTAGCTCATCACTCAGCGATCGCCCTTCGGGAACATATCTACGTACTATTTCTTGCGCTCGTTTAATTGCCTGTTTTAGTGTACAAATTCTTACTTCCCCATTCATTAAACCAATCATGACTTCATCGCCTACTTCCAATTCCAGTTGTTTGCGATACTCTGATGGAATAACAATTCTGCCACCTTCAGAAATCTTTGTCTTAAGGGACTTGCATATGACATATTTTTATAATTTTGACATAAAGAATTATATTCTGTTTTTTTTATACAGATTTTTCTCTAAACAAGACATTATTAACCTATCTCTAAAAATCATAAGTAATGTTAAATATTTTAAAAATTCTTATAAGATTTAAATAGAGGTAGTAAAAATAGGGTAAAAAATAAAAAAAACATTAAATTTTTAGCCTTAACTTCCTCTATATTAAGTTAAAGGATTTTTACCAACTTGTTTGATATGCAGAGCAATACGCTTGGAGTGGTAATATAATGCAAATAATTCCACGCTCGCATTACGATCGAGAGCCACGCCTAAAATTGGAACCCAAGCAAAGATTAAATCCACCACAACCCGCCTTTTTTGAGGAAACGGGTGTTAGGAGTACGCGCCAGTGTAGTTGGGGGAACACGGAACTCGACCAGAACCAACGCATTGCCATTTTTATAGATGGTGCAAATTTGTTTTATGCAGCAATGCAACTGAGTCTTGAAATCGACTACACCAAACTCTTGCATTTTTTAGTCAAAGGTCGTCAATTACTTCGTGCTTATTTTTACACAGGTGTTGACTACACCAATGAAAAACAGCAGGGGTTTTTGCTGTGGATGAGTCGTAATGGTTACCGAGTTGTGAAAAAAGAACTCACTCAGCTTCCAAATGGCGCTAAAAAAGCGAATCTAGATGTGGAGATGGCTGTCGATATGATAACTTTGGCAAAACATTGCGACATTTTGGTTCTTTTAAGTGGAGATGGAGACCTAGCTTATGCAGTTGATACTGTTGCTTACCGAGGTGTTCAAGTTGAGGTAGTCGGTCTTAGTTCTATGACGAGCGAATCTCTAATTAAAGTTGCTGATTGCTACACTGATTTGGAAGATATCAAACAAGAGATTCAAAAAACTAGATTTCAAAATTCGCGATAATTTAAGTAGTTTTCCCCTACTTTTCACTCCCTACCTTTGGCAAGGTAACAGTTACTTGTGTTCCTTGTCCTAACTGACTTTCTAAAATTATTTGACCGTTGTGTAACTCTATGCACGCTTTGGCAATTACCAGTCCCAATCCCGTTCCAGGTATTGTATCAACGTTACTACCACGATAAAAAGGTTGAAATAAGTTTTCTCTATCTTCTAGTGGTATCCCAATTCCTTCATCTTTGATGCAAACAGTCACTTGTAAATCTCTGTTAATGAGACAGATGTCTATGTTACCTCCATTAGGAGAGTATTTAATTGCATTAGACACTAAACTGGCAAAAATTTGCCGTAAGAGAACTCCATCACCCCAAAATCTTTTGGGTTCGCCCATAGGTTGGAAAATTAATTTATGGAGATCGCTCGCTTTATATTGCTGTTCTGCTATTAAATTGGAAAAAAAGTGAACTAAATCTATTGGTTGTAGCTTGAACTTCGCCTGACTTAACTCAAATTTTTGAAACAGAAACAAGTCATCAACTAACTGTGTCATATGACGCGCTTTCTGTTCGATAGTTTGGAGAAACTTCTGTTGCTTGAATTCATCAAGCCTGTTCTTGTATTGCTTTAAGGTTGATGCTGCAGCTAAGATTGCAGCTAAAGGTGTTCGATACTCGTAAGAAACAGTTGTAATAATCTGAGATTTAAAGGCATTAAGTTTTTGTTCTTTAACAAGGTCTGCTTTTGTTTGAGATAACTGTTCGGCTTGCTGGATCGCGATCGCTAAATGCACAGATAAGTCTTTAAGGATAGCTATTTCTGAGTGTTGCCATTGTCGTTGTCCGGTACATTGATGGGCAATCAGCAAACCCCAAACTTTTGCTTTAGGTTCTGTAGAACAATCTAATGTTATGGGGAGCGTTATATTGGAGGCCTCATGTCTGTTTTGAGAAGCAACAACTTCCTGATTTTCTGATTTTTGATTTTGGGTTTTAAGTACCTTTTCCTCACAATTCAATGTGCTATCAGACGGCGGACAAATTTGGTAGTTTAATAGGTGACGACAGTTGAGATTCGAGCCTGTTTCACAAACCTTAGATATGTCTAGTTTGCATGTCTTATCCTGATTTTCAATAATTCCTTGCCACAAGCAAGGTTCTTGTATGCACAATTCAACGAATTGTTCAACTTTATCGCTATCTGTTTGTGGAGAAAACTGATAAATTGTGACGCGATCGCACTGCAAAAGCTGCTGTACTTCTGCTACAGTTGTTGTCAGAATCTGCTCTAAATTTAAAGATTGACGAATTCTTAAAGCCGTCGTCGCTACAAGGCGCTGACGTTCCCGTGTTTTGCTAAGCTGAGATTGGGAATGCGATCGCTCGACCGCTCTGCGGACTGCTGATTGTAGAGCATCTGGTTTGAGACGTTGCTTTACCAAATAATCTTGAGCACCTTTTTTGATAGCTTGCGCTGCCACTTCTTCATTACCATGCCCGGAAAGCACGATTACAGATGGAGCTACCTCAAATTTCTCTTGCCTCAACTTATCTAATATTTCCAACCCGCTCATATCGGGCAAGCAAAAATCAAGCAAGATCGCATCACAAGCCATAGTTTGTGATAATGCCAATCCATCCCTTGCAGAATCTGCCTCTAAAATTTCGTATGACTGGTGCGGGTCTTTTAATAGATACCGACGGTATATTCTCCGGTCTTCTGCACAATCATCAATGATCAGTAGTTTGCTTGAGTTTGGCATAAGTCACCAATAAAGGAGATACTCGCACTCCTTTATCTATTCTTGCAGACTATTATACTTACATGATAGAACATTAGAAATTTATAAATAAAATCTTAAATTTTGATAGGGGACTGGGGATTGGCGATTGGGGCGTAAGCATTTTTACTCGTTCCCATGCTCTGCATGGGAACGAGGGATGACAGTGCAAACCCCTACTCTCTAAGGAGGAGTATTCGCTTCTAGCCAATAATTTACGAAGGCTTGAATTGTTTTTTGCAAATCTTGAAAATCCATTGGCTTAATTAGATAGCCATTTGCCCCTTTCTTGTAGCATAATTCAATATCCGTAGGGTTAGAAGACGTAGTAAAAACGACGATAGGAATTTCTCGCAAACTCCTATCCTGCTTTAGACGTTCTAAAAGATCGCGACCATCAATACCTGGTAAATTAAGATCTAGCAGGATAATGGAGGGTCGTGGCGCTATACCAGGATCTTGATAATCCCCTTCCTGATAGAGAAAGTCTAAAACTTCGTCTCCACTCGTACAGCGATAAATTGGATTTTGAACAGCTAAGCGCCGCATCAGGCGTTGCAACATCTTAAAGTCCTCGTTGCTGTCCTCAACAACAAGTAGAGGTTCATTAAGTTTTGTCACCGTCATTATTTTTTTAAACAGTTGTCATATAATAGATGGTTTTATCAAATATTAACTTATCCGAATGTGAAATAGAACGTTGAGCCAACATCTAAAGTAGACTCAACCCAGATCTGACCACCATGACGCTCAACAATCTTCTTAGCAATAGCTAAACCCGCACCTGTCCCGCCACCATATTTTTCTTGTGAATGGAGACGCTTAAAGAGACGGAAGATAGTGTGATAGTGGTGTTCTGGAATGCCTATACCATTATCTCGGATGTAGAGGATTGGGGAAGGTGGGGCCCCCTCTGGGGATAAGGGGTAATGGGGATTGGGGAAGGTGGGGCCCCCTCTGGGGATAAGGGGTAATGGGGACTGGGGATTGTAAAAGCTATTCAATTTTTTCTTGTCTTCTTTGTCTTCCTTGTCCCCAGTCCCTATTCCCCAGTCGCTATTCCCTTCTTCCACAAAACCAATTTCAATCCATTTTTCTGCTTTGTTATTGTATTTGAAAGCATTGACGATCGCGTTAATAAAAACTTCGCTCACAAGAACCGGGTCGCATTCAATTGTGGGTAAATTCTTAGCCATGCGAATCTCAAGGTTAGCTTGGGGATAGCTTGCATAAAAGACACCAATGGCTTGCTCGAGCGATTCGTTGAGATTGGTCGATTGTCTCTGAAGTTCTGCTTGACCTAATAGCGAGAGGCGTAATAAGGCATTAATCAGACTTTCCATCCTCTGGGATAAAAAAACTACTGTTTGTAAGTAGTCAATTCCATCCTCATCAAGTAAGTGAGCGTAATCTTCTAGTAAAACATTTGAGTAGTTATAAATCCCTCGCAAAGGTTCTTTTAAATCGTGAGATGCAGCATATGCAAAAGATGCTAACTCGCGATTACTTTGCTCCAACTCATTGTTAATTTTGGCTAACTCATCTGCTTTGGAAATAACGATCCCCACAATGGCATTTCTGAGAGCAAGAGCGCTATCAAGTTCGCACGATTTCCACGGTAAGGAAGTCAATCGAACTGTTTCTTGCCATTTCTCAAAAGATTTTCGAGGCGAAAGAGTCACGCCCCCATTGGTATCAACTTTAACCGATTCATTTGGATTACCCGCCCAAGTCACTGTTTGAATCACCTCTGGACGAAACCAAAGAATGTAATATCGCCGCACTTTGGAAATCCGTAAGAGCAGCAAACCATTAGCAGTCTCTTTGAAGATAATAGCTTTTGGAAAAAGCTGTGGTAGAGAATTGGTGGAAAACAAGTTGTCGCTAATTTGAGTATCCGCCCATTCAATGAGAGTGCGAACTTCCTCAAGACTTGGAGTTGCTCCCACAAGAGTGATGTCATTATCCAGACAAACTGCAGAGCCTTTAGCATTAACTAAATCCAACAAGCGAGGTTCGGGAAAAATAAGTGCTTCTCTAAAATTATCGGCTTGGGAGATGGATTCTATAAATTCAGTTTGTAATGATTTAAGCTTTACTTTGTAGTCAAATTCTGACTGACTGACTTTGTGAACTAACTCTGATGACATAATTTGTCCCAGAAACTCACAAATTTTCCTAACTTCCCAAGTCAAATATTTTACAGTTTTGTGATGGCAGGAAATCAATCCCCAAAGTGTTTGTTCCCGAATTATCGGTACAACAAGCATGGCTGACACGCCCATGTTTTGATGGTATTCAACACAACAACGATGTACGCTTCTCAGGACGGATCTGCTTAAATCTAATGGCTGTTGAGTTTGGGGATTGTTGACTGGAATGAGACTGACGGGTTGAGCATCAAAATTGGGAATAAATCGGAGCAAACAGCGCGTGTACAATGCTCTTGCTTCGGTGGGAATATCTGTTGCAGGATAATGCAGTCCGAGAAGTGGTGACAAATCCTCTCGTTTATCTTCAGCAATAACGATCCCCGCTCCCGATGAGTCAAATTGATAGACCATCACTCGGTCAAACTCTGTAATTTTTCGGACTTCTGATGCTACCAATTGCACAAAATCTTTGAGATTGGGTGTTTTTTGCATTTTGGCGATCGCTCCACTTGTCAAAGCATGGAAGTTCAAAAAACTCATTTGTGTGAGAGAGTCAATGGGTTCTAGCTCAAGAATGAGTATTTGTTCTGTCATGTTAACAATGCCGTCAAAGTATTTTTCTCCTTCGTGAGTGAGAATTGACAGCTTGAAGGAAGTCACCGTCTCTTCCTGTTGTTGCAGGGCTTTTTGGATACTTTCGAGTTGTGTTGCGTTCAGTAAAGTACTGAGGGGTTGACCCAGTAAATCTTCTGGCTTTTGACCTAAGTGTTCTTGTGTATTATTACTAACTTGCAGAATTTCTAGCTGAGGACTCAATGCCAGCAAAACCCCATAAGGTTGAATTGAACCGGGAATATGAAGATTTTCGTAGTTCGTCATTCGCGAGTTAAAGGCAAACCCAACCAATTACTTAATTCATATCCTAACCATTCAATTTCAGGTTCGCCATGAATTAAACCTTTCCTTCCACCTAGTTGATACTCATGCACTCCTACCCAAAGTGTCAGTTTTGGTGGAATTTCTATTCTATTACCTTGAAAGTCATTTGTATAAGTTTTTGGAGTATAAACTATTTTAGTAATGTCTCTTATTGCTGCAGGAGGTATGCGATTATATTTAAATCCTAACAATTCCCATGTAAAGCAGATTGAAAATCGATTTAACTTCAATCGGCTATATCTCAACAAAGGAAATAAAACAGAAGACATCATCTGAACGCCAGCACCCCAAAAGGGAAGCGAGAACAAAACAAAAGGGATATTGATGGGAAAAGGCAGAAAAAAGGCGGTAATCGTCCAAAAAATAATAAATGAATTCCAGGAAATTGCAAACAAAGCCATAAAAATCATTGATGGCTGAAACCCAACGGGAGGAACAAGAATTTCTAAAAAATTCTCATCTTTCTTCAAGTGAATTTTGCTATTTGCTGGTTGAGAAATTTGACAAACTAGAACGTTATTGCGATCGCTCTCATCGTTGTTCTTTAACTTTAACTCGCCTTGTTCCAAAGCGAACCGTGCTTCTGGTGCGGAACTCAAACGTTTGTCTAAACTGGGTTGAGTCATCCACGCCAACCAGTTAGTCAAACTGGGACTGAGGGTTGCTGCTTGTTCAAATTGAATTCGCAAGTCTTTTTGAGGTAAGTCTGCTGGATGAGACCCCGTAACTAAGTAGATTAAAGTCGCACCCAAACCGTAGAGGTCAGAAGCAGGAACCGTGCGTCCGCCAAACTGTTCTGGAGGCATATAGCCGTAAGTCCCTACAACAGTCCTGGTTCCCTCTTCTTCCATCGCTGCTGTTTGCACCGACCCGAAATCTACCAGATATAACTGTCCTACAGTGTTTCCCGAACGATTTGTCAACAAAATGTTACTAGGCTTAATATCGCGATGAATGGTAGGAGGCTTGCGATCGTGTAGATAAATAAGAATATCTAATATAGATTTAGCTATTTGTTTAACTTCGTTTTCCGTAAAAGTACGACCAGCTTTTATATACTTCTCTAAAGATTGAGCCGGAATATAGGTTTGGACGAGACCAAACCCTTTTAGGGTAGGTGAATCTACTTCAAAATAATCTAGATAGCTAGGAATCGAGGAATGTGATAAGGTTTTTAGGGTTTCAGCTTCCCGCTCAAACAGTTTGAGATCGTCCCACTCAAAATCACTGTTAAAAGATAGTAGTTTAACGACTACCAATTCTCCTGTCAGTAAATCTCGCGCCAACAGCGTTCGCCGCCCAGCTTTTTTCCCCATAAGCTGCTGTACTTCATATCGATTGCCCAATACCTGACCGTTCATTGACTGACTCGTTTTAACTGAAACCTTTTGTATTAATTTTATTTACCTAAGTTAGGCAAACTGACTATCCTTACTATAGCTGTACTTTGACTTGAGAGATGCCCTCCCAACTTTGGCCTTACATCACTCCTGGTATTCCAGATGAACTGTTTGAGCGTTTGCCGGGAATTCCTCTAAGCAAACGAGAAATTCGGCTGCTGTTATTGTCCCAATTACGACTCAAACCCGATACAGTTTTATGGGATATTGGTGCGGGAACGGGTACGATTCCAGTAGAAGCAGGTTTGCTCTCTCCTAACGGGCAAATTATTGCTGTAGAGCGCGATGAAGATGTAGCAAATTTGATTCGACACAATTGCGCTCGCTTTGAGGTCAAGAATGTCAAAGTCCTGGAAGGCAGTGCTCCAGATTGCTTGCACGATATCAATATAGCTCCCGATCGCGTCTGTATTGAGGGAGGTCGTCCCATCCAAGAAATCATGCAAACAGCATGGCAATATTTGTTACCATTAGGTCGAGTGGTTGCCACAGCTGCCAATCTAGAAACCCTATATTCTATTTCTCAAAGCCTTTCGCAATTACAAGCGAGAAATGTCGAAGTCGTTCAATCGGCTGTGACTCGATTAGAAACGAGAGGTTCTTCACAGACTTTTACGGCTGTCAACCCCATTTTTATCCTAAGTGGTGAGAAACTAGATTAGAACTGAATGATGAATTATGAATTATAAATTATGAATTCATGATTCAGCATTCATAATTCATAATTCATAATTTTGTATCTATGCCTTGGTCTCGTATTATTAGCGGAATTATTGCAATAGCTTTGGCGATGAGTGCCACCCTTTTAGGTGGATGGTACTTCACCATCTTATTTGCGATTATTATTTTTTTAGGTCAACGAGAGTATTTCGATCTCGTGCTAGCCAAAGGAATGGCTCCTGCTGCCAAAACCACTATCGTTGTCAGTCAAGTCTTATTGGTCATTTGTACTCTAGATGGTAATTTGGCAGATGCAGTTATGCCAGTAGCCGGAACTTTTATTTGTTTTTACTTGCTATTTCAGCCTAAAATGGCGACAATTGCGGATATTTCTGCTTCTATTTTAGGATTATTTTATACTGGATATTTACCGAGTTACTGGGTTCGATTGCGATCGCTTGACAATACAGGCATTACCGATTTACCTACGAGCGATCGCTTATCTAAATTATTAGATATCCTGCATCAGGGAGACCTCAGCCTACTCCCGCAAGGCTTGACAGCAACATTACTCACTTTTTTATGTATTTGGGCATCTGATATTGGTGCGTATGTTGTGGGGAAATTTTTTGGAAAAACGCCTTTATCTAACATTAGCCCCAGAAAAACTGTTGAAGGTGCAGTATTTGGCGTATTTGCTAGCGTTGTCATAGCTCTGTTAGGATCTTACTACCTCAAGTGGACGAAGTTTCCTTTTACGGGTATAGCTATAGGTTTGTTAATTGGGATTGCTGGTCTATTAGGGGATCTCACGGAATCTATGCTAAAGCGCGATGCGGGAGTTAAAGATTCTGGACAACTGATCCCCGGTCATGGAGGAATTTTAGATCGTACTGATAGTTATATCTTTACGGCTCCTTTAGTGTTTTACTTCGTGACACTTCTGTTGCCGTTACTGAGTGTGGGGATTGAGAAATAGGGCATTGGGCATGGGAAAAGAATTACTCTTTTCCTGCTAGAAGATTACCTATGAGCGTAGGGTGGGCATTGCCCATTCCGCTCTCTTTTCCCAAAGTATATAATTAAAAGTAATCTAATTTATTGTTTAAATTTTAATTTCTAATTGTTATGGATTGACATTAATTCGTCCGCGACACACTAACTTACCTGAGTGTAGGGTTAATTCTTGGATGTCAACATCCGATCCCAGATCGAAATATAATTCGCGTTCGATCCCCTCAAGCGAAGATGCTGTATTACTTTGAAGTTGAATGTCTTGAAGTTGTAACTCATGGGAACTTAGTAATCTTAAGCCCATAGCAATCTCTAAGTGAGAGGGTTGATATTCGTCTATTAATGTAGCATAAAGCACAGCTTTACTGTTATCCAAGTTAATTTTTTGCCAAAGAACTGACTTGGATTTTCGCTGCTGTTCTGGTAATAGTTTTACCAGAGCATCATTTAAACCACTCAATAATAGAGTAGCCGAAAGAGAAGCATTCAAGTCTTCCTCTGTCTGGATCAACTCGCCTACCACTGGTACTGTGTCTAACAGTTTCAGAGGTTGTCCCTTGAGTACTGAGCCAATGTTGACGCGAATATTTTCTGCCGCTATTTGAATTTTTGTAAGATGGAGACCTTGGTAAACAGCATGACTGGCGACAATAGATACAAAAGGGATGCATCCGGAAAGGAGTTGGCGATCGCTCGCTTTAATTTCTACCTCAAGTCGATCGACTTGGCTCACTTGTGCTCTCAACCAAAGCTTGAGCGCGGTTGTTAGTACGTTAGTGACTATGCGGATCTTATTTGGATTTCGAGTTTGAGAATTGTTTTGTTGCATCTAACCGTTTTACCTATGGGTATTTTGTCAAAAAAAACCGGGTTTGAAACAAGTCTTAACTTTACCACCTATGGCGGGTTACTACAAAATGCAAATATATTATGTATTTATAGGAACTAGATAAAGTGTAAGTAATTTCCACATGGAGGTACGGTTACAGAAAATTCTTGCTCAATGGGGTATAGCCTCTCGGCGCGAAGCTGAAGCGATGATCGAGCAGTCACGAGTGCGGATCAATGGTGAGTTGGCACATTTAGGTCAAAAAGCAGATCCAGAAAAGGATATTATCACTGTTGATGGTCAAACTGTATCTGTGATACAACGTCCAGCATTGGTGTATCTATTGTTGCATAAACCGCTTGGCGTAGTTTCTACTTGCGACGACCCCCAGAGAAGACGGACTGTCCTGGATTTACTCCCCAAAGAATTAAGTTCTGGGAAGGGTATTCATCCAGTTGGTCGCCTAGACGCCGACACAACAGGAGCATTAATACTCACAAATGATGGAGATTTAACATTTGGGCTGACTCATCCGCGACACAATGTTTCTAAGACATACCGTGTTTTAGTGGAGGGACATCCACCGCAACAAGTGTTAAAAATGTGGCGTCAGGGTGTGCTGTTAGACGGAAAAAAAACACGACCAGCACAAGTCAAAAAGATAGAAAGTCTTGCATACTCTACTTGGTTAGAAGTTGTGTTAAAGGAGGGCAGAAACCGTCAGATTCGCCGCGTAGCCCAACAATTGGGACACACGGTCATCCGACTGCATCGTACAGCCATAGGTTCGATTCAATTGCAAGCACCCGGACAAGGTTTACTTGGTACGGGTGAGTATCGTTACCTAGAAGATTTTGAAATCCGCTTTTTAAAAAAAGCAGTGGAAGATGTAAAAAATTTGAGTGACAGCAAACGTCAATCAGAGTTTTAGGAAGATACCTATTAATGATTCAGTGGGGTAAGGAGTAAAACAGGAATATGATGTGGCTAAATAAAAAAAATAAACGGGAATCAACACCTTCACAAGACGAGCAACGAGCCGAAGTCTTGGCAGAAATGGGCGCTCAGCTTTGGACGCGACGCTTGGAAAAGGGTTTATCCCTAGAGGAAATGGTTATTATTACAAAAATTTCTCGAAGATTACTACAGGCGATCGAAGAAGCTAACTTATCAGAACTGCCAGAACCAGTGTATACTCAGGGTTTAATCCGGCAATATGCTGATGCCCTTGATTTTAATGGAGCACAGTTCTCTAGTAGTTATCCAATCGGAACGAATCGAGTAAACTTCAAGCCCATTTGGAAAACAACATCCGCTCGGTTGCGTCCCGTTCATCTCTACATACTCTATATATTTGTTATTTTTGGTTCCATCAGTGGCTTGTCGCAATTTCTAAACACAGCGAGTTTACAAGCAAGTAACGTTCAAAATAACCAAAAGGTACAAAAAGTAGCGCCTGTCATAGGATCGCAACTGACACCAAGTAAAAACGTACAACTTCAAACATTTAGTCAGTCCTCAAATAATGGACAGCAGGTACAAATTGGCGTGACTTTGAAAGAGAAATCTTGGATCAGAGTCGTCGCTGATGGCAAAATCCAGTACGAAGGCGAGTTACCAGAAGGAACCCAACGTGTTTGGAAAGCTCAAGGACAACTCACTGTCAAAGCAGGAAATGCTGGTGGCGTACTTGTGAGCGTGAACAAAGAGGAAGCCAAACAATTGGGAGAACCAGGAACAGCTAAAGAAGTTACCATCGCTGCTGTGAATCGTTCTTGAATTGGGCAATAGGGATTGGGGATTGGGGACTGGCGATTAGGGACTGGGGATGTGAATAAGTAAGAAGTACCAATCGCCAATCCCCATTCGCCAATCGCCAATCGCTAGTCCCCAATCCCTCCTCAAGATTTTCCTTGGGGGTTACGTCCAGAAAGACGAGTGAGAGTTTGCAAGCGCTGACTCATGTCTTTAGTTAAACTATCTGACGTATAACGCCAGTCCCAGTTTCCTTCTGCCTTACTTGGGAAATTCATCCGAGCTTCACCACCCAATCCCAAAACATCTTGTAATGGAATAATGGCTTGATTTGCCACAGAATTCATTGCCAGCCGAATAAAATCCCAGTGAATACCTTCAGGGCTGAGACAACCCAAATAATCCGACACGTACTGCTTTTCATACTCTGTTGCTTGGTTATACCAGCTAACGGTTGTGTCATTGTCATGAGTTCCGGTGTAGACAATGCAATTGCGCGAGTAGTTGAATGGTAAAAATGGATTCCCTGCATCCGCACTAAAGGCAAACTGCAATATTTTCATTCCTGGAAATTCATACTTGTCTCGCAGGGCTTCAACTTCTGGTGTAACTAAGCCCAAATCTTCTGCCATAATGGGGAGCTTACCTAACTTCAGCTTAATCGCTTCAAACAACTCTTCTCCAGGAGCTTTAATCCACTCTCCATTAATGGCAGTCTCTTCTCCTTTTCGTACAGCCCAGTAAGCCTCAAACCCTCGAAAGTGGTCGATCCGAATCACATCAACATAATCAAGCAACGCTTGGAAGCGCCCAACCCACCACTTGAAGTCTTGTTTTTTTAATTCCTCCCAGTTATAGACTGGATTGCCCCATAACTGTCCAGTTTCGCTGAAGTAATCGGGTGGAACTCCTGCCATCAGCGCCGCTTCTCCTGTTTCTTCATCCAAACAAAAAATATCGGGATGAGACCAAACATCAGCACTATCGTGAGCTACATAGATGGGAATATCGCCAATAATTTGAATTCCGCTCATATTGGCATAGGTTTTTAATTCAGACCATTGGCGGAAAAATTCATATTGAGTGAATTTGTGGAAGAAAATTTCTCCTGTGAGTTCTCGCCCAGCTCGATCTAATGCTTCTGGTTCGCGTTTGGCAAGTTCTGGTTCCCACTTATGCCAGCTTACACCCCCGTTAGCACCTTTGAGTGCCATGAATAGGGCATAATCATCCAGCCAGTAAGCTTTGCTGTCGCAAAAACCAGCAAATTCTGTTTGCTGTATGGGGGTTGCTCTGTTCTTAAAATTCTCACAGGCTTTCCTTAACAGATCGAGCTTAATTGGTATGACTTTTTCGTAGTCTACCTTAGATGCCTCAAATCCAGGTAGATGAGCAAAGTCCTCTTCAGCGAGTAAGCCCTGTTGTACCATTTTTTCTATGCTAATGAGGAAGGGGTTACCAGCTAAGGCTGAGTAACAAGCATAAGGAGAATTACCGTAACCAGTCGGTCCTAGAGGCAATACTTGCCAAAATTGCTGGCTACTGTCTCTAAGAAAATCAATGAATTGATAGGCTTCTAAGCCTAGATCCCCAATGCCAAATCGACCGGGAAACGAAGTAGGGTGTAATAAAATACCACTTGATCTGGGAAAAGGCATACTTAACCTGTTGCTAACAAGAAAGCGATCGCATCGAATTTACCATGGAACAGTGACTGGATATTGTCCTTTGTCATTAGTCCTTTGTCCTTGGTTAAATAACAAATGACAAAGGACTAATGACAAATAACTAATGAATTACCGAAATCCTATTCCAACAGTTGATATCATCATTGAATTGGTTGACCGTCCTCATCGACCAATAGTGTTAATTGAGAGACATAATCCACCTTTTGGCTGGGCTATCCCCGGTGGTTTTGTAGATTACGGCGAATCTGTTGAAGTTGCGGCGCAACGCGAGGCTTTGGAAGAAACTGGTTTGCGGGTGGAGTTGATTGAACAATTTCAGGTATATTCTGACCCCAATCGAGATCCGCGCAAGCACACTCTGAGTGTTGTGTTTTTGGCAACGGCGACTGGCGAACCGCAAGCGGGGGATGATGCCAAAGGTATAGGCATTTTTGAGTCTTGGCGAGTCCCAGAGAACTTATGTTTTGACCACGATAAGATTTTGCACGACTATTGGCGCTTCCGACATTATGGATTGCGCCCGAGGTTAGGTTAGAGATTTTCAAGAACTAAATTATCCATCTTGTGGAACGGGCGAGGACGCCCGTTCTATGCTATTGCCTTTAACTCAAACTATAGATGAGAGTAAAATTATGAGATAGCATATCGACTTTTTCTTTCAGAGCTAACCCGTATTTCTGCCCTGCCTTAGTAATGTCTACAACGTCTTTAAGCCCCCATGCTGGCACTTTATAGGAGAGAAGAGTAGTATCGAATTCTTCATTTGAGGGTGTTGTATAGCTGCCATCAACTTTAAATGGTCCGTAGATGAATAGGGAACCGCGATCGCTAAGATAATTTACCGCACAATTCATCATTCCATCTGCAATAGATATTGGCGCAACCTGGAAGATATTAATACAGAAAATAGCGTCAAACTTTTGTCCAATCAAAGCTGACCAAGTTTGTGGCTGAGTTAGATCCAGCTTGATTGGTGGTTGGACATTTTTAACTTGAGTCTTTTTAGTCAATTCTCTGATGTTTTCAAACACCTCTTCATTCACATCCGAAGGCTGAAAACTCAAGTACGGAAAATTTGGAGCAAAGTAGTGGATGTGCATACCACTACCGGAGGCGAATTCTAAAACATTACCCTCGCTTTTAGGAAACCTTTCTTTAAACAATTCAAGAATCGGCTCGCGGTTGCGCTCACCTGCCCAAGCAACATAGGGACTCAGGGGATGCGGATCGAGTGAAGGTTTTTCTGATGATGTCATTCGTTTGCCGAATAGAAGGGAGAACTCATACCTGTACTAGCTTCTTTGGTTATATTACCATCAAAAAGCTTGACAGTGAGATTTCCATTGACTTGTTGTGCAAATGGGATCAATAAGCTATTAATATAACTTTGTGCATTCTCTACAGAATCAAATTCATAAAATCCACCAACACTATTAGTATTTACACCACTTAACCAAGTTTTGGATTTCAATCCTGGAAATTTTTTCATTTCTACATTGATTGGAACCCAATCAATTTGACTGAAGGGAATAGATACTTGATACTCGGCGTATACAAAGACTTTACTCATAGGTAATTTTGACCTTATAGTAAATATTTCTACAATTATTTTCTAGAAGCGATTAAATCGCGATACGGCTTTAGCCGTTAAGCTTCGCTTATCGCAAAGCGCAAGCCGTACCTGGCGTATCGCTATACCCATTCAGGCAAAGCTTCTCTCGCAATATTCTATAAAATCCATATTAAACGAAAGAGCCAAAAGTGTAATGTCAGAAATTGGGATGAATTGAGTGCTTAGAGCCAACATGATGCCACGGAGGGGCGCTCGTGCTGGTGTAACAGGTGGCAATGGAGAAAAGACAAAGACTGTGCTAACTGGTGCGATAATGCCAAATGGAAAAACTTAGAGAAACCTTAATCCAATCGCCAATCCCCAATCGCAAATCTTTATGACTCGTCAAGTAATTCGTACCGATAAAGCACCTGTACCTGTAGGACCTTACAATCAAGCAATTATTGCCTCTGGTCAAATGATTTTTGTTGCTGGGCAAATTCCTATCGACCCCCAACTTGGTGATGTTCTTGACACGGATGATGTAGCAAAGCAAACCGAACAGGTTATGGCTAATCTTGAAGCTATCCTCACATCTGCAGGGGCTACTTTCCAAAATGTTGTGAAAACAACAGTATTTTTGTCCGATTTAAATAACTTTGCTGCTATGAATGCAGTTTATGCTAAATATTTCTCGGAAGACTCAGCTCCAGCCCGTGCTTGTGTGGAGGTATCGCGTTTGCCTAAGGATGTTTTGGTAGAAATTGAGTGTATTGCAGTGGTTTAGGACTGGTTGCCAGATCTCCAAAATTTCTTGTGGTGCGGGCATCCTGCCTGTTATTCATAATTTCTTGTGGTGCGGGCATCCTGCCTGTTATTCATAATTTCTTGTGGTGCGGGCATCCTGCCCGCTATTTATCAAGGATGGGCGTCCTCGCCCATCCCACAAGACCATAAAATGGAATACCACAAGACCATAAAATGGAATATTTTACTTTTTGCAATTTCTTAATTAAAAATATTATCAATATTAATGCATAAAAATTCTTTTTAGTCAAGTTGCTTGTATGATTAGTTTCTATAGGAAAAGCATCAGAAGAATCTATTGACTTTTGTAGCAAAAAGCTTGAATCTTAATAGTAGTCTTTCTTGATAAGAGTATTATTGAGAGAGAATATCAAGATTAATAAAAAAGTTTTTTTATGGGGAGCAGCAAATGAGTGTGAGGCAAAAGAGTTTATTGGGAGCTAGTGCAGCATTCCTAGCTCTAACTGGTTTAGTTGCAGGTAGCTTTGGAAGTATGCAAGCAGTTGCTAGCTCAAAGCCCGATCGCAAGCAAACAACTCTACTCGCTCAAACACCACAGAAGCAGTCTGTAACAGTTGTTTTTCCTAGTCGGTCTGATTCGACAGACTTGCAAACTAAAGCGAATGCTGTGGCAGCATTTTTATCAAAAGAAATAGGAATGCCTGTTGAGGCTCTAGTCGGTGATGATACTGCAGCAGTGGAAGCTTTGAGAGGAAACAAGGCAGATGTCGCTTTTTTAAGTAGCCGTCCTGCTTTGAAAGCCGAGCAATTAGCAAATGCTCGCTTGTATCTAGCTGAAGTGCGCCCAACTTATTCTGGAAAATACACTTATAATTCAGTGTTTGTTGTTCCCAAAGATAGCTCTCTCAAAACTTTAACTTCAGGTAAAGCGACTTTGGAACAATTGCGCGGTAAGAAAATGGCTTTTACCTCGCCTACTTCTGGTTCGGGATTTATTTTCCCCGTGGGTGAGATGGTTAAGCAAAAACTCGTGCCAAGTCGCGATCGCCTCGACGGTTTCTTCGGTCAGGTAAGCTATGGTGGCAATTACAGCAAAGCCCTACAAGCTGTTTTACGCGGTCAAGCAGATGTTGCAGCAGTATCAGAATATGCTCTGAATGCTCCATACATTACAGAGGCTGAAAAAAGTCAACTACGAGTGCTTTACAAAATTCCTGGAGTTCCAGCACATGGCGTAGCTATTGATGATGATGTTCCTACAGCGACACGAGAAAAAATTATCGCTGCTATGCTCAAACTCAACGAGCCAAAAAATAACCAGATGCTACGCGGTCTCTACAACTCCACAGAATTAGTCAAAGTCAATCACGAGGCTCACCTAAAACCAATTCGTGAAGCCCTTAAGAATGCAGGAGTCGATCCATAAGAGTTAATTGTTAGTAGTTAGTAGTTGGTAGTTAGTAGGTTAACAAGAACCACTAACCACTGTACGGGTGCAAGGTCGCCGCGCCCCTACTAACCACTAACCACCAACCAATCTATGATTCATTGTCAAAATGTAGAAACAGCATATTCCGCGACGTTGAACCGTCCCATTTTAAACCAAGTTAATTTTGAAATTAATCGCGGCGAATTTGTTGTGCTGTTGGGGCTGAATGGAGCAGGAAAATCGACTTTATTGCGATCGCTTGTTGGATTAGTTCCAATTTCACGGGGAACAATTCACATCAATGACGTACCATTAAATTCTCGCACGCTGCCGAAAATTCGACAGAGTGTAGGAATGTTGTTTCAGGGTGGGGGGTTGATTCGCCAGTTATCAGCACTGGAAAATGTACTGTGCGGACGCCTTGGCGCGAGGACAACTTGGCAAACACTGTTTGGGTTTCCTAAAAGCGATAGTCGTCAAGCGTTGGAACTGCTAGAACAGTTAGGTTTGAGAGAACAGGCTTATCAAAAAACTGGGAATCTAAGCGGCGGACAGCAGCAACGGGTAGCAATTGCTAGGGCTTTAATTCAATCGCCAGAGATTCTCCTAGCAGATGAACCAATTACGGGCTTGGATATTATGGCGTCCAAACAAGTGATGGAAACTTTAGCTCAACTCCACTCCGAACAAGGTATGACAATTATCACCGTTTTACACGATTTGGAAGTCGCTACAGAATACGCACAACGAGCAATTATTTTGGATGCTGGACGTGTGGTTTATGACGGATGTTGCGATCGCAGTTTGCGAGCTACATTTGCTCAAGGAAATATCAGGAACTGGGGACTAGGGACTGGGGACTAGGGCTCCACCTTCCCCTTATCCCCAAAGGGGACTCCTACCTTCCCCAATCGCCAATTCCCATTGCCCCTCAACAAGGAGGGGGCCCCGAGTTCCCCAATTCCTAATCCCCAGTACCCAATCGCCAATTAATATGAAAAATCTTTCTCGTCTTTGGAAACGCTTTTCTTGGATAAGTCGCTTAGTCATTCTATGTATTGTTATCGTAATTTATAGTTGGGCATTGCAAGGTCTAAAAGTAGATTTTCAACTGCTGAAAGATAGCTGGTTCCATATCATTGACTTTATCTCGCGGTTATTTCCCCCAAACACAAGTTGGGACATTTTGTACAAAACAGCCAAAGCACTAGTAGAAACTGTACAAATGTCTGTTTTGGGAACCACTATAGGAGCATTACTTTCTTTGCCTATTGCTGTTGCAAGTGCTCGTAACGTGGCTCCTGTATGGTTGCAATGGTTAGCTAATTTTCTGCAAAATGCTGTTCGTTCCGTTCCTTCAATTATTCTTGGTTTGTTATTTGTAGCCGCAACTGGATTAGGTCCACTTGCAGGAACTCTAGCTTTAGGAATTTATACTATTGGTTATCTAGCAAAATTTTATCAACAAGCAATTGAAGCTGTCGATCCTCGTTCTATAGAATCCTTACAAGTAGCAGGTGCATCTCGGTTACAAGTTGCTCAATATGGTTTATTACCTCAAGTCCTGCCTTTAATATTAGGTTATACCTTATGGATGTTTGAGTATAATATCCGAGCAGCATCAGTTCTTGGTGCAGTTGGTGCGGGCGGTTTTGGCTTTGAATTGAAGAGTTATATCGATGGTTTTGAGTATACCAAGGCAACCACTATGATATTAATATTATGCGTTGTCGTTACTATAATTGATGCTCTTAGTAGCAAATTACGTCAGCGATTGGATTCGATGTAGCTGTTTTATGACAGTTTAACATTTACAATAAAGACTACTAGATTCGAGCCGAGAGGAATAAGTTATGACTGCTTTAACTTTACAGTTACCTTCTCATCTCAAATTGACGGATGAGGAATTTGAGCAGATCGTTACTGTTAACAAAGAACTGCGTTTAGAATTAACGGCTGAAGGAGAATTGGTAATCATGGCACCTACTGGGGGAGAAACGGGAACTCGTAATTTTGATTTATTAGGTCAGCTATGGTTTTGGAACAGTCAAAAGAATTTAGGTATTGCTTTTGATTCTTCTACTGGATTTAAACTTCCCAATGGTGCAACTCGTTCTCCCGATGCTTCTTGGTTAAGGATGGAAAGATGGAATTCTCTTACACTAGAACAAAGGAAAAAATTTATTCCCTTGTGTCCTGACTTTGCCGTGGAATTAGTTTCAGAAACTGATGATGTGGAAGAGACTAAAGCTAAGATGCAAGAATATTTGGAAAATGGGTTACAGCTTGGTTGGTTAATTAATCCCAAAGATAAACAAGTTGTGATTTATCGTCACAATCGCTCACCTGAAATTTTACAAGCTCCTAAAACTTTGTCAGGAGAAGATATTCTTCCTGGTTTTATTTTAAATTTACAAACGATTTTTACATAAACGCTCGACGAGCTTGATTTTATGCCGACTAACCGTTATTAAATTACAACTTTTAGTGGGATCGCGAGCGTCATGTCAGCGATTAGATTCGATGTAGCTATGGTTGTAGTTCTTGCTTGCGTAGTATGTCAATTTAGGTTTCGTTAGGGTCTCGCTCCTCACCAATTGTTTGTTTTGCTGAATGACGAATGTGGAGAATGCGAACTGTAGATACTTCTTCGCCCTCCACAATAGTAAACAGAACACGGTAAGAATTACGTCCTTTACCATACAAAAGTTGTCGAATTTCTTTTGAGAAATACTTATTCTCTCTTGCCAATGAATATCTCTTCGGCATCTCTGACAAACATTCAATTGCTTTAAGCAAGCCCGCATACCAACGGTTGGCGTATTTGAGTGAAGTAACCTGAGACATTGATAAGAATGCAGCATCCGCTTCAGCTTCTGCTACACTTGAGATTTCAACGCGATATCTCATAAATTAGTTAGCAAATTATGTTTGCGACGCTGTTCATCAGCAAATTTATCAAAAGAGCGGAATTCACCCGCTTCAAAAGCTTCTAAACCGCTTTGGATACCTGCAACAGCTTCTTCACAGTCTTTGGTCTCCCACTCTATGGCGTTAGCTAAGAGTTCTGTAGCTAAGACTACAATATCTTTTCCTTGTATGGCAGCTTGTTTGCAAAGCTTTGCCTCTATTTCTGGACTAAGAGTAACAGTAATTGCCATAAATTTGCTTCTTAATATTAAGTCGTTATACATTATGTTAGCAAACTTTTTTATTGGCTTGCTCCAACAAAAACTTAACAAGCTGCTTTTCCATTGAAGGTAGAAATAACCTCACCTTTTGTGCGCCATATTCCACAGGCAAGTGCAAAACTCCTTTATTTGAGTTATACTACGATCCCCATCTTCTTAAGGTAGGGAATTACGGTGTTTTTGTTAAAAACTTTATCCTGGTCGAGCGCTAAATACTGTGAATATATGATAGAGTATTGCGAGTCGTTTTATGTACGTAGTAATTTCTCCAATACTTTGCTTTTCTTATCTTGGGCATCTACTGTTTTGGCTAGCCTGTGAGATAACCAGAAGATTTGTTCATGACTCAAACTCCATCCCCTAAACCTCGTATCAGTGAAACTGCTCCCAACAGTTCTCGTGGCAACTCTACTAACAATGGTACGCCCCCAAATCTTCCGTTGGAAAAAAAAGGGCAACAATGGAGTTTGAAGCAGAAAGCAGTGGCTTTAGCACTCTCTGTAAGTGTTTTTCCCGTACTAGCAGTTGGTACAGCTACCTATTTAGGCGGTCAGTTGGTTCAGCAGCAAAGCAGCCAAGCAGGACAAGCTCAAAATGTTGCCAAATCTGAACTGGATCGTCAAAGACAAGTCTTACTGCTTAGCACTCTGGTAACAGCATTGTCAGCAGGTGCGATCGCGACTTTCCTGATAAATCGAGCTTTGCGTCAAGTTCTCGACGCAGCGAAAACCTCTACGACTGTTGTCAATCGTTTGTGTCGAGAAGAGATAAGTACTCGCGATCGCGTAGATGGAAAAGATGAACTCGTTGCATTAGAAACAAATTTAAAATTAATAGAAGACCAA
Organism: Scytonema hankhaensis NUACC26; assembly: GCF_045865695.1. Lineage (NCBI taxonomy): Bacteria > Bacillati > Cyanobacteriota > Cyanophyceae > Nostocales > Scytonemataceae > Scytonema > Scytonema hankhaensis. Next base: position 13,908 of record NZ_BAACAP010000151.1, on the reverse strand, counting down.
CTTCCAGAATTACTTTGGAAACAGGAAGCCGCAGCCGAACTCTCACAATTGCTGATAAGCGTTAGCCACCGCATTTGGGGAGCGCGTTCTGAAGAGGATGTTCTGAGAACTGCTGTTGAGGAAGTTCGCCAAGTTTTTAAAACCGATCGAGTGAGTGTCTTTCGCTTTGATGCAGATTGGAATGGAACCTTTGTTGCAGAATCAGTAGCATCTGGTTTGCCAAAAACTTTGTGGTCAACAATCCATGACCCCTGTTTCGCTGCTGGTTACGTAGAAAAGTATCTTCAGGGTCGCGTTCGTGCAATTGATAATATTTACAAAGCTGGTTTAAATGATTGTCACATTGGTCTATTAGAACGATTTGCTGTTAAGGCAAATTTAATTGCTCCCATCATTACAAATAATCAACTATACGGATTATTCATTGCCCATCAATGTTCTAGTCCCCGTATGTGGCAACAGCCTGAGATCGATTTATTTACTCAGTTAGCCTCTCAGGTTGGATTTGCGCTTGACCATGCTAGGTTGTTAGAGCAGGTGGATGAAAAAGCAGATCGACGTCAGGTCTTTATCGACATGACTAGACGGATTCGGGCATCTCTGCATAAAGAAGATATTCTCAAAGCTACGGTAGAAGAAACTCGTAAGGAACTCAGAACAGATCGAGTGATTGTATTTGGTTTTGATGAAAACTGGTACGGAACTGTCCTGGCAGAATCAGTGCTTCCTGGGTTTCCAAAAGCTTTGCGAGCTAATATTAAAGACCCTTGTTTTGCTGAGGGTTATGTAGATCAGTATCAATCTGGACGAGTGCAAGCAACGAATAATATTTATGAAGCGGGTTTGAGTTCCTGTCATATCGGTCAACTAGAACCATTTGCTGTGAAAGCAAATTTAGTGGCTCCTATTCTCAAAGATGATAAGTTATTTGGTTTATTAATTACCCATCAATGCTCTGCACCTCGTAATTGGCGACAGGCAGAAATTGATTTATTCGCTCAAGTGGCTGCACAAGTGGGGTTTGCTCTTGACCATGCTCGACTAGTTAGTCAGATAGAGCAAGCATACCAAACAGTAAAAGGAACTTCTATTGAGCAATATCACCAAAATGAAGTGCTTCAGCATCAGGTATCAGAATTGTTAAGAGAGCGACAAGTAGCAATCCAGAACATAACAGATAAAGCATCCAAACAAATGGAGTTCGTTCAATCTGCTAGCGATGGTATTCAAGTTGCGGCTCATTTGGTTCGAGCAGTTGATGAAACCGTTCAACAAGTGAAACTCACTAAACAGGGAATTGAGGGTATTATCCAAAGTGGACGAGAAAGTAGCGTTCGAGCAACAAGTAGCGCCATTATAATCCAACACGTTATTGTGAAAGCTGCTGAAAAAATTGAACTTATAGATGATATATCGCAATCCCTCGCCTCAACTGTGCTGCTTGTCAGTAATATAATTTCCGAACTGAATCTTCAAGCCATGAATGTTGCATTAAAAGCAACTCGAAATAGCACCGAGCAAGAGCGTATTGCTTTGGCAGATAAAGTGTTAAACTCGATGCGGCAGTTGAAAGGAAATATAGAAGAAACTGAATTCCTTATGGCAAAAATTCAGGTAGAAATCCAAGACACTTTTGAGGCTATTGGAATGGGAGCAGAGCACCTAACAGTGGGAACTCAATTGATAGAGGTAATTCAAGAAACATTTGATGAAGTTACAAATATCGATACTCAAATGGACTTGCTTTTAGAGGAGATTACTCAAACGACAAACGAGCAAGCGCAAGCTTTTAACACTTCCGAGCAAATGATTATGGAAGTAGCAACTATTGTTAATAATTTAAAAAATATCTATGGCAATGGTTGAGACCTACTACCATCCCCAAGAACCAGGGCTACCTTTAAACGGTCCAACGATATCACTCGTAATCCAACCGCCATAAAAATTCCCTGGTTGAGGCTGCACTTTCTCTCCATTAACGTAACAAGCATCCATAAGGTGTGCGTAAAAAGCTACATAGTCCTTAATTGATGCAAAAGCAGGTGTAGGGTTGGGATAGAACCAAGCAGCACTCTGAGCTTCTTTGTCACCCACACGCACTGTATAATAACTAGCATTTCCCTTCCACTCACAAAAGCTCGATTGATATAACGGCACTAAATATTCCATTTTGATATCAGCAGGTGGGATGTAATAAACAGGAGGGTGGCTTGTTTCTAAAACACGTTTGGCACTGTGAGTATCTACTATGGTGACATCGTTAAAAACGATCTGGATGTGTTTGTCCACATCCTCAAGGCGAGGTGGACGCGGATAATCCCATACTGATTCTTGTCCGGGTTCAGGTTCAATACGTTGAGGTCTAAACATTTTGGATGCGTGGATGCTTGGATTTGGGCTGAAAGGAGACAAGTATCATTCTAACGGTAGAGAAAGCAAAGGAAAATTTTCTCTCTCACAGATACGCCTTCTAGCTCACACGGTTATTCGTTTTAATGAGCAAGATGGATAGTAATTACTATACAAGCTTCATATAGAGGTTAACAAAAAGTATGCCACTAAATGCTGATGAAGTTCTCGAACGTTATGCTTCTGGAGAACGCAATTTTTCTGAAGTTGACTTAAGTGGAGTGGACTTGAGTGGAAAAAGTTTACAAGGTATTCAGTTGCGAAAAGCTCGTTTGAGTGGGGTTAACTTCAACGATACAGACTTAAGTCGAGCCGATCTAAGGCAAGCTGACTTAAATCATGCCAAAATGCAAGGCGTTTATTTGCATGGCGCTATCTTGTGCGACGGTAACCTTACTGAAGCAGATTTGAGTGCCGCTGTTCTAGATGGAGCAATTCTGGAGGGAGCAATCTTAGACATGGCAATACTAAGTCAAGCTAGTCTAAGTCATGCGGACTTGAATCGAGCTTCGTTGACAGATGCAGATTTAAGTGGAGCCGACTTGAGAGAAGCAATTTTGGATGGTGCAGTTTTAGATGGAGCTATCTTGAATGACGCCAACCTCAGCCAAGCTGACTTAGTTGTGGCAGAGTTAAATCAAGCTTCTTTAAGTGAAGCAACGCTGAAGGAAGCCAACTTAAGTGGTGCGGATCTGGATGAGGCGGATTTATCTGGAGCGGAGCTTATTGTAGCAAATCTTACTAATGCTTCTTTAAGCGAGGCAGACCTTCATGACGCTAACCTCAGTGGAGCTAATTTAGAGAGGGCTAATGTGGATAAAACCATATTAAATGCCGATAACAGTGACTAGTATAAGAAGGTCGAAGTCCGAAGCAGAGGGGTTATGATATTTGTAAAGCGATCGGGTGCCTACGCTTTATTAGCTTTTGGACTACAGTAGTTTTCAAGCAAACGAGCCGTATTATTATATATACTCTTGTGGTACGGGCGAGGACGCTCGTACTAGACAAGCAAGCAGACAAGGACGCCTGCTCTACAAGATGTGCGCTCTATTCTGAAAATTGCTGTAAAATCGAGCATCGCTACGTGTAATCTAGAATCTATGGAAAAGAAACCGTCTAAATTTACTGAGCTTTCCCTGACAAAGCATCAAGACTATTCTGAAATCGAAACAATTGTTGCGACTCGCTTCAATCGACAGTATCAAAATGAAGCTTTAGAACTTCCCGAAGAAGTAAAATCTATGCCAATTTATCAAGAATGGGTAACGGGAATTTTGAACGCAAAAATTGCTTCTCCTTTTTGGGAAATACAGCTTCCTCGCAAGAATCAGCGCTGTTTGGATATTGGTTGTGGCGTTAGCTTTTTAATTTATCCTTGGCGAGAGTGGGAAGCTCTTTTTTCCGGTCAAGAAATTAGCACGGTAGCACGAGATACTTTGAATAGTCGCGGTCCTCAACTCAATTCTAAGCTGTTTAAAGGTGTGGCTTTAGGGAGTGCTCTCAAATTACAATACGATAACGCCCAATTCGATCTTGCGATCGCGACAGGTTGGAGTTGCTACTATCCCCTTGATTACTGGGTAGCTGTAATGGAAGAAGTGAAGAGAGTCTTGAAAGGAGGAGGATATTTTGTTTTTGATGTTCTCAATTCCGAAAAACCTATGGCATTGGATTGGGCTGTTCTAGAAACATATTTAGGTGCAGAGGTTTTTCTAGAATCTTTGACAGATTGGAAACGTGCGATCGCATCTGTTGGTGCTAAGGTTGATAAACAGTTAGAGGGGGAGTTCTTTGACCTATATAAGGTGCATTTCTAATAATACGTAGAAGCAACTGCACTAACTAGCGGCGGCAATATCACTATCGGCATCATTTTCGTTCAACCCTAACTTTTTATATAGTTCGTTAACATCTTGAGGCGAGCGCGTTTAATCTCATCCTCACCGATCGCGTTTTTTCAGTTTTTCATCTAAAAGTATCTGTTCCTCTTGAGAGAGACTGGATTGTTTGCACTAAAGAGTCTACGAGTTCTCTGTTTATAATAGTTAAAATTTACAGATTAAATATTTAAACTATCATAGTATTTTATCTTATGGAATGCTTTTGAATAAAGTTACAAAGGGACTTCCAAATAAAAAAATATTCTACTTTCTCTTGTGGTGTGGAGATCTGCACTTTTAGAAAAAAGCTAAGAGCCAGTTATAGCAATATTTCCGGCTACTTAGCATAAGGTGTCACCTTCTCTAGCTTTTGGCAAAATTGGCTTGAACTTTGACTGCTTCTTCTGCCAATACACTTTTAATTTGGAGTGCAAGCGCACGAGCTAATAGGGGGGGAACTGCATTTCCAACTTGATCGTCTTGTGTGACCCACTTGGCTTTACGAGTAAGGTTTCCAAAAAAACAATAATCGTCATCAAACGATTGAAGTCGTGCAGCCTCACGCACAGTAGTTCCCCTAGGAAGCATAGGGTGTAGAATATCTGTCCGGTGATTACAAGTCACTGTTCGCGAAGGTTTTTCGCGATGAAGCTTCCAAGTATTGCGCTTTTTTGTCTGCAACTCAACTGGCAAAAGCTGGTTATCACCACCTTCAGGTATTTGGCTATAACGCGTCTGAACTCGTTCACAATGTTTAATGGCACGATGGTTAAAGATCGTTCCTGGAGACCGACATCCTCGACGTTCACGTTGGTATAAATTATAGTAGTTACCACTATGTGCTAATTCTTCTGCGCCTTCTCCAGCACCTATTAAAGGAAGGTCAGAAAGCGCTTCCCATGCTGTTACGTGAAGCAAGGGAATTTCATCAAAAAGATTAAGCTGCTGGTTAGGAGATCGATGAGTTTTTTGTGGAAAGGATATTGCAGTACAACCTTTTGGAACTGCTAGTAGAATGAACCGTAGTCTGTGTTGTGGCACACCATAGTCGGCAGCGTTTAGTACACGTGCTTCACAGCAATATCCAATGCGTTCAAACTCTTGAAAAATGGCACGGATCGCTTTCCCTCCTTGCATAGACTTGATGCCTTCAACATTCTCAAACAGTACTACCTTAGGCTCTAATTCCGAAGTTAAGCGTACAAAATCAAGAAAGAGGTGATTTTTTGGATCGTCAGCAATTCTCAAACCAGCAAGGCTGTAGCCTTGACAGGGTGGTCCACCATAAAGTACATCAACACTTCCAGGAGTAAGTCCAGCAGCATGGAGAATTTCCTTCCCCCTTAAAGATTGAACATCACGATGCAGGCAAACTGTATTTGGGTGATTATAGCGAAAAGTTTGTACTGCCTGCTCATCAAAATCAACTGCGAAAGCAGATGTAAAACCTGCTTTATGAAACCCCTCTGTTAATCCCCCTGCACCACAGAAAAGGTCTACACAAGTGAAAGAGCGAACTTTGAAATGACTGGATTTGTCGGGCATCCTTTTTCAATGTTTGCTAAAAGCGTTGATGATTTTACCACTCAACGGAAGTTAACAGGACAAGATAGAGATATCAAGGAGGGTTATCGGCTGGTAAGTGTGGAGAAAAGTAAGCACAGCATCTTTTTCAGCTAGTGTTGCCTGTATCTTGTCTCCATTGCCATACCTATACGGAAGGCGACTCTCGTGCAACTGCTAAAAAGGTTTATTTGTTGTACTAAAATTACAACTCATCGCCCCACTACTACAGTATTGTAAAACTTGTTATTCTCAGTCAAATCCCCAACTTCTTAAAGAAGTCAGGGAGCTCAGTTAACAATAGTTCTTGACTTCTTGGAAACACCCTTAACGAACCTGTTTCAAACTTTCCACCTCATTAGTGAACATATCAGTCAACAGACTCATAACAGTCCGTTCTTCACGTACCTTGATATTGGCAGTTACAGACATACCGGATTGCAAGGAAATAGTTCTACCTTTGACGTCTAAACTTTGTTTTGCCAAACGAACTTTAATGGGAAAACGATAGTATTGATGTGTTTCATCGGGCGGCAAAGCATCCGAACCAACCCAAACTAATTCTCCCTTAATGTCACCAAACTCGTTGTATGGGAAGGAATCAAGTCTCACATCAACTTTCATTCCTTCTTTCACAAAGCCAATATCTTTGTTGGTAATAAAAGCCTCAGCAACAAAGCTATCATTTGGTACAATTGTGAGTAATTTCTGGGTCGTATTCGCTACAAATCCAGGATTTTTTGCTTGTAAGTCAAAAACAACTCCCGACACGGGCGCACGTAACTCTTGATATTTGATATTAGTCTGAGCTTGGAGAATCTTACTATTGATTTCTGCCAATTGCTTCTCATTGTCTAGCAAGACTCTTGATAATTGACTATCAATTTCTGCAATACGCTTTTGGTTTTCGGCTATTTTTTCTAGAACTGTTTTGCTAGAAACCGCAACTGTATTTTTTGTTTCTTGCTGCCCTTGAGCAATTTCATATTGCAGTCGTTGCTGTTCCTGAGTTAGTTCTGCTATTTGTGCTTGTGTATTTTGGACTTTTCTTTCTTGTTGAAGATACTGTAACTGTGCGATCGCACCTTCTTCTGCTAAAGTCTTCATTCTGTTGTAAATCTGCTTTTCAATAGCCAAACTCGCTTTAGTATCTGCCAATTGAACTTGATTTTGAGCTAATTTTCTCCGGCTTTGCTCAACCTTCAATAATGACGCAGCCGCACGAGATTCCAATTCCCTTTTAGCAATATCTAAACGTTGCTGTTCTTCTGTTGTCATCCCTGCAACGCCACCCGTATTTTTAAACTCTTGTCGTAGCAATTCATTTTCTGCAATTAAATTTGCCCGATTTTTCAGGAGAAACGCAGTTTCTTTAGGCAAATTTCCTTTCAAAAATTCCATTTCTGCAGCCATACCAGAACCGATTTCTACCAAGCGACGGTAAATCTGGTTTTCTTGAGTTAACGAAGCTCGAATTTTCTTTAATGAATTTAATTCTCCATTGGATGTCACAGAATCAAACAGCAGTAATAAATCCCCAGGATTGACTTTTTGTCCGTTTTTCACATAAACTGCCTTAACCACTCCACTGACAGAAGCTTGCATTTCTTTGACAGTCCCTTCTGGTTTTAATTGACCCGTTGCCGGTACGACTTGCTCGATTTTAGCAACGCAAGCCCAACCAATTCCAAAAGCCGCCAATGCCATCAACGTTACCATAATGGTACGCGACCAAAATGGAGATTGACGCAAAACAACTGATTGGTCAAATTCTTCAGTAATGTATCTTTTAGTATCCGTTTCAGATACTCTTGGTGTTTTGCGGTCAGCCGTTGTCACCCGATTTCGAGGATTAGTCCCATTTTTTAAGTGACTGTCACGACTATAGCCGTTGAGATGATTGTCATTGAGTTTCATAGTATTTGTTAGTGGTTAGTGGTTAGTGGTTAGTGGTTAGTGGTTAGTTGTTGGTCACTGGTCACTGGTCACTGTTAAAGTTTCACGTCTTGCTGATTGTAAAGGTAGAAATAATGACCTCGTGCAGCCATTAGCTCGTCATGGGTACCCATTTCGATGACCTTGGCGCTATCCATTACAATGATAATGTCTGCATTTCTCACTGTGTTCAAACGGTGTGTAATAAAGAACACAGTGCTTCCGGCAAATTCTTCTGCTAGATTGAGACAGACTTGGCGTTCTGTGGGGTAATCTAGCGCACTTGTGGCTTCGTCAAGAACGAGTAATTTTGGTCTTTGTAAAACAGAACGTGCAATGGCAATCCTTTGTCTCTGTCCCCCGGATAACCCTGCACCTCTCTCACCCACTCGCGTGTTGTAGCCGTTGGGTAAATTCATAATAAAGTCGTGGGCGGCTGCAACTCTTGCTGCTTCAATAATTTCTTCGGTTGTGGCTTCAGGATTAGTTAGAGCAATATTCTCTTGCACCGTACCATCAAATAACAGCGTTTCTTGCGGCACAACACCTACTTGTCTTCGCAAGGAGTATAATTCCACCTTGGAAATATCGTAGCCATCAACTAAAATTCTGCCTGCTTCGGGTTCGTAAAGTCGCAGAAGTAACTTCATCATCGTACTTTTTCCCGAACCGCTTTGTCCCACAATTCCAACAAATTTCCCGACTGGAATATCGATATTGACATTGCTGAGTTGTAGCGGACCGTTGCTTGCAAACCGGAAGGACACATTGTCGTATTTGACTGACCCTACTATCTGAGGTAGGGGTATGTTGTCGCGATCTTGTTCTGCTTCTTGTGGTGTGTCTACGATATCGCTCAACCGTTCGAGTGACAAAGCTGTTTCTTGGAAGTTTTGCCACAGTTGTGCCAAACGCAATATGGGGCTGGTTACGTAACCTGAGATAATTCGGAAGGCAATTAATTCCCCTAGGGTTAATTCTCCTTTCAGGACTAAATAAGACCCCACCCACAACACCAGTAAGCTACTGAGTTTGTTGAGGAAGTTACTTGTAGAACTTGCTAAGGTGGAGGTGACGACGGTTTTAAATCCGGCTGCTACGTATCGCGCATACCTATCTTGCCAGGAAAAACGAGCGCGTAACTCAATATTTTGCGCTTTCACCGTTTGAATTCCTGACATCACCTCTACTAAGTAGGATTGCGTATCAGAATTTCGTTCGGCTTTGGTACGGAGTTGTTTGCTGACTGTGGGTGATGCTATTAATGTAATGACAACAAACACGGGGATTGTTCCCAAACCAACCAGTGTGAGTTGCCAACTGTAGAACAACATGACAACGACATAAACCACTGAGAACAAAGCATCTAACCCCACTGTTAATGCTGTCCCTGTCAGGAATTGTCGAATATTTTCTAACTCGTTAATGCGGGTGGAAAGTTCCCCAACGGGTCGGCGTTCAAAATACCGCAAGGGTAAACGCAGCAGATGGTCGATAATTTCTGAGCCTAAACCCATGTCAATACGGTTGGTTGTATCGACAAACAGGTAAGTTCGTAGCGTTCCTAGCACGGCTTCAAATAAACCGACGACTAACAGCAAAGCACCTAAAACGTGTAAGGTACTCATGCTATTCTGGGCTATGACTTTATCGATAATTAACTGAATGACTAATGGGTTTGCTAGCGCTGCTAATTGTACGAAAAAGGACGCTAGGAAAACTTCTATGAGGACTCGGCGGTAGCGTGTCAGGTAGGGGGTAAACCAACTGATGCCAAACCGTTGTTGAGGTGTGGCGGTGGTGCGCGAGAGTAACAAGACTCTCACTTGTGGCGGGTAACTGCTTTCCTCGGTTTCTAATCGCTCTATGAGTTCGGCTGGTTTGAGGCGTACAATTCCTTTGGAGGGGACACCTAGAACTGCTATGCGATCGCTAATTTCATACAAAATAGCATAGCTGTCTTCATAGCGAATCATTGCTGGTGTTGGAATGCGCGTAACTGAAGCTATGGGAACATCAACGAGTTGCGCCCTCAATCCAATCAGTTCTGAGAGGTAAGCACAGAGTTGAAATGAAATTAGCCCCCCTCGTTTCATTTGGTCGGAAAGAACCCGGCGAACCACTTCTTTACGAAATGGCATTTCCAAGTGTTTCGATACCATTTGGAAACAGGCAATGGCAGAATTTAATTGTCCTTTTCCACCGTAAAATGGATATTTTCTGTGACTTTTTGATGAGGTTTGTGAGGCTGGGGGTTGTGGTGAGGGTAAATCTTCGTCAGCCGCATAGGGAATATCTAACTCAGTATCCACCGATTGGCTGGAGATTGGTTGAGCCTGTACTGTTGGTTCTACTGGTTCTGTTAGTTCTGTTGGTGCTTCATATAAGAAGAATAAATCGTCTGCTTGCAAACCAATCAATCGCACGGAATTGTTTCCCTGCACTTCTAATCTATCCCCATTGCTGGGTTCGAGTCGGTTTGTTGGTGTAAAGTCTTTGAGAACTCCACCGCCACTAACGAACCAAATTTTTTCGTTTTCTAACCGACTCAATGAATTTCTTCCTGGTGGGAGATAATCTACTTTTGCACGACTGTAAGCGTTCAGTGCGAGTTCTTTGAGACTCAGCCCACCATAGGCTTGGACTTCCGGTTGAGCACCGATAACATCAAATATCTCAATGAGATGAGCTTTTTGTTGGCGATTCTGGGCAAAAGCTGGATAATTAGCAAATAATTTTAGATACTCTGCTACTTCTATTGTTAAGCAAATAACCTCATTAGATGCGATCGCTGTTTCACAGGCGACATTACGGAACAAACCGATTTCTCCTAGAATTGTTCCTGGTTCTAGCAATTTCAAGGTATTAGGCATTTGCGTGCGGGGGTCGTATGCCAACAACCGTGCTTTTCCCTCGTAAAGAATGGCAATGCGATCGGGTATTTTTTCTTTCCCTACGATTTTCTGTCCTATACGATAGCGTAAAGCTTGGACTTTTTGTGCGATCGCAGTTATGACCTCTTGTGGTAATTGGTCAAACCCTTCTATTTTTGAAAGAAATTCTAGAAATGCAGTGTTCTTTATATAAGTCATACCTAATAGAGTGTCAGTTAAGGTTATGTATTTGATTTTCTTTTTGTTAACTATGAATTTTCTTTCGTTATGTCGCCATCCCCTCTTGACAAACACTTTTTAGTTGAATATTACCAAAAAGCTTCTTAAGTCTTAAAATATACAAGAATCGTATAAACTTACTTGTTATACTGATTCTTATCCATAAACATTGTAGTCAATTACGGCATCTGAAACACAACACTGAGATCCTTAATACTTTTTTAATAAAAGAAAATCATGATAATTTGGTACTAGCCATAATATTCTGTAGTTAAAGCTTTCAGAGTTTGTAAAGCTTGTACAAAGAATTTAGTAGGACAAGTCGGCTTTTTGTAAAAAAATCAGCATATAAGTGTTGGCAGGAAAAAAAGGAAAACGACAATTCATACTATTCAAGAAATCAAAAAATAGTATATTTTTTAACTTTTCTTTATATTTTGATAAGGAAATTAGTAGAAAACTAATTATAACAGCAAAATTACTGATATAGTGAGTAAATTTGCTTACAACTTAAGTTTAGAGCCAAACTAGTTTGCACTTCAATACGTAAAAGCACTAAATTTGTAACCTTGGTAAATATAGCAATCCTATCTGATTTGTGAAAATTCGAGGCGTCCAGCTCCCGGACTGCTTTAAGAAGTCGGGGAGCTAACTTTTCACGAATGATTTAGATCTGCAATATATAAAATTAATTTAAGATAATCAGAATTCAGTAAAATCTGTAAATAGCGAACGCATAAAAATATTAAAAAGTTTTATTTATATTTTTTTAATACTTTCAATATTCTATTTCTTTTAAAATTATAAAAAATCAGTAGGGTTACTGATTAGCCTACAACTTAAGTGCTGCTAAACTTAATATTGCCTAATGTATATCAGTTTGTGCTTTTAAAGTACACAAAAGCCTCTCTCGCATTTTCAATCTAATTGATTGAGAGAGAGGAATTTCTTTAGTTTTTATGCACTTTTCTAGGCGCAACAGCTTATCTCTACTCATTTTTCATCACAGGCGAAGCAACCTCCGATCTCTCTTTTATGTACCACTTATGGGCAATGGCAGCAAGCCCATCTAGGACAACAATGAGGTCTTGGGCGCGTTCAGTTAAACCATAGGTGACTTGAGGCGGAATCGTTGGTTCATAAGTGCGGTAAATGATTTCTGCTTCCTCAAGCATCCGCAGTCTTTCAGTGAGGACTTTTGACGAGATATTTTCTATCTGACGTTTTAAAGCACCAAAGCGAGTAGGTCCGTTATTGCGAAGAATCCAGAGGATATAAAACGTCCAGGGTCCACTTAGGGTATTGAACAGAGTACTTATTGGGCAACTTGCAGTTTCTTTAGATTGATTGGGCATAAGGAATTCAAAATTAAGAAGAGAGTGCTGGCAATAAACAGCAAATGCAGATTGGGTATACGTTCAGGAATATAACGGCACTACAGGTTGGTTTCTTCAAAGTACCGTGGTTACTTCAAAGTACCTACTTTACATTTTAAACTAGTTATTTATAGTAACTAATAGAGAGTTATTTACTTCCCTGCTTTTAAAACTTAACAATTCTCACATCAAGTATTCGCTATTGCTTGATAATAATTGAGTTCAATAAAACTCCACAGTTGAAGGCTGCAAGGAGTCTTGTTGTTATGGATTTGCAAGCACAATTTTCTAACGATCTTGCTGAATTATACCTCAATAGGAGCAGAACATCATGAAATTAGTTATGAAGATGTCAGTTGTTGCGCTCGGTGCGGTTTTAATGCTTCTAGCAGCAACAACTCAAGCTAAGTCTTCAACATTAACTTACGAAAGTAGTATTGGCAGCCCTGGTAACGAACCAGGAAAACTTTTTCTCCCACAAGGTATAGACGTACAGGATGAAACAAGAAATATCTTCATCAGCGATTCTGCAAATAATCGTGTTTCTGTTTTCGATCGAGATAGAAATTTTGTCAAAACCATTGGTAGTCTTGGCAGTGGACCCGGACAGTTTAACGAGACAGCAGATTTGGTGTTCGACAAGCTAACAGGAAATCTTTATGTTGGAGATGTCTACAATAGTGAAATTGATGTCTTTGATGCTAATGGTAACTATCTAAAGTCCTTTGGCAAATTTGGTCCTAAGACAGACAGACCATTTTTTGGACCTGGTGGTATGGCTTTCGATGCCGTAGGGAATTTATACGTTAATGATTACACTGCTGACATTATTCAGGTCTTTGATAGAGACGGTAATGTTATCAAAACAATTGGAAGTTCTGGCACTGCGGCCGGACAATTCCTTGGACCCTCTGGGTTATCCATATCTGAAAAAACCGGAAATATTTACGTGACTGACTTTTTAAATAACCGGATTCAAGTACTTAATTCTCAAGGAGAGCCTATTTTAGCCTTTGGCGAATTAGGTAATGCACCAGGACAGTTTAATTCACCAGTCGCTATTGAAGTGGACGATGAAGAAAATATCTATGTGGGTGATGCTGTTAATAGTCGCATCCAGGTGTTTGATAAAAACGGGAATTATCTTTATGAATTTGGCGAACCAGTTGAGAATGCAAATCCAGAACCTCTTTTACCAGGACAGCCTTTACCCGAACCAGGTAAGTTTAATTGGGCAGTTGGTGCTCATTTTGATGATGGAAAGCTGTACGTCAGTGATTTCTTCAACAGTCGCGTTCAGGTGTTAAAAGTCGCTAAAGCACCTGAACCAGCGTCATTATTAGGTCTAGCTGTACTAGGAATTGGGGCGGGTACTATAACATTGAAACGAAAATGCGATCGCTTAAAGAAGGTTGACAGCCAGTTAAACTGTTCTACTGATATTTTACAAAATTGAGTATTCTTTATTCTTGTGGAACGGGCGTCCTCGCCCGTTTTGTATGAGTAGCGGGCGGGACGCCCCGCAGTCGCCTCAACGGGGGGCTTTGGGGTCCCCTCTGGGGTTGGGGGGAAACCCCCGCACGGTGAGCCAGCGCTGCAGGAGGGTTTCCCGACCTAGGCGACTGGCGA
>NZ_BAACAP010000150.1:0-38100 GCF_045865695.1 Scytonema hankhaensis NUACC26 | reverse complement strand
GTTCCACATTCTGCGGAATCACCAGCGATGGTTGATGATGAAGGTCTCAGTTCTCTGCTCAAGCGCGACACATCCGGTCTATCCGCACCTGCTGCAGTGGGTGGAACGCGCTGCTGCCGATCACAAGATCGAACTGGTCGAGAAGAAAAGCGATCTGACCGGCGGGGACATACTGTTTCTGATCTCATGCCACGAGATCATCCTGCCCGATGACCGGAAGAAGTATTCGGCAAGCCTGGTCATTCATGCCAGTGACCTCCCGGAGGGGCGCGGCTGGTCTCCGCACATCTGGCAAATCGTCGAGGGTCGGAACCGGATAACGGTGTCCCTGATCGAGGCACAGGATCCGGTCGATAGCGGCGCCATCTGGGCACAGCGTCATCTGGTCCTCGAAGGGCACGAACTCTGCGACGAGATCAATGCGAAGCTGTTCGCCATCGAACTCGAGTTGATGAACCACGCGCTCGCAGAGCAATTCGACCTGCTGCGCGTGGCGGACCCGGATCGCTTCCCGGCGTTCTTCGATCTTCGCGGCCATCGCTATCTTGTACGCATTGAAAAAGCGGGAGCGCCCGATGAGTGAAACCATCATGATCGAGGGCCGTTCGATCGGCCGTTCGCACCGGCCGTTCGTCATTGCGGAGATGTCCGGCAATCACAATCAATCGCTCGACCGCGCGCTGGCGATCGTCGATGCGGCGGCGAAGGCGGGCGCGCATGCGCTCAAGCTGCAGACCTATACAGCCGATACGATGACGCTGAATCTCGCCAGCGATGAGTTCTTCATCGACGATCCCAACAGCCTTTGGAAGGGACGATCGCTCCACAAGCTCTACCAGGAAGCCCATACGCCCTGGGACTGGCACGCGCCGATCTTCGAGCGTGCGCGTTCGCTTGGCATGGTACCGTTCTCGACGCCGTTCGATGCGACGGCCGTCGACTTCCTCGAGCAGCTCGGCGTGTCCTGCTACAAGATCGCGTCGTTCGAGAATACGGACCTGCCGCTCATTCGCAAAGTTGCCGCAACCGGCAAGCCGATGATCATTTCGACGGGCATGGCGACCGTCGCCGACATCGACGAAACGGTGCGATGTGCAAGGGAGGCCGGCTGCAAGGATCTGGTCCTGTTGAAATGCACCAGCACCTATCCCGCCGCGGCCTCCGATACCAACCTGCTGACCATCCCGCATATGCGCGCATTGTTCGGCTGCGAGGTGGGATTGTCGGACCATACCTTCGGCATCGGGGCAGGCATCGCGAGCGTCGCCTTGGGCGCCTCCGTTATCGAGAAGCATTTTACGCTTGCCCGCGCCGATGGCGGCGTCGATTCGACCTTCTCCATGGAGCCGGACGAGATGGCGGCCCTCGTCGTCGAAACCGAGCGCGCCTGGATGGCGCTCGGCCAGGTCTATTACGGCCTGACTGAGAAGGAGCAAAACTCGCTGATCTTCCGGCGTTCGCTCTATGTGGCCGAGGACCTCGCCGCCGGCGACGTCCTGACCGAAGATAATCTGAGGACAATCCGCCCCGGACTCGGCCTGCCGCCGAAATATTACGAGACCTTGATCGGCAAGCGTGTCGGCCGCGCCGTCCGCCGGGGAACCCCGATGAGCTGGGATCTGTTGACGCCGGTCGCTGATGCGGCTGCGCCAGCGCTGCCGAGAGGCGCTCGTGCGTGACAAGCCGCATATCTGCCTGATCGTCGATAACCCGCTTCGCGATCTGGAAGGACTGGTCCTGCTTGGCCGGCAACTCGCAGCCAGCGGCGCGGTTGCCACGCTGGTGCCCATGTACGAGCAGGGTTTAATCCTGCTACCTCACCTAGCAACCCTCGGTTGGGGTGTTGGACCTGGTGGTGAAGTTATTGACACATTCCCTTACTTTGTGGTAGGGGTATTACACCTCATTTCTTCCGCAGTACTTGGTTTCGGCGGTATTTATCACGCAATTCGCGGTCCAGAAACCTTAGAAGAGTACTCCTCTTTCTTCGGTTATGACTGGAAAGACAAGAACAAGATGACCAACATCATCGGTTTCCACCTCATTATCTTGGGATGTGGCGCTTTGCTGTTGGTGTTAAAAGCAATGTTCTTCGGCGGTTTGTATGACACTTGGGCACCTGGTGGTGGCGACGTTCGTGTTATTACTAACCCAACTCTCAATCCAGCCGTTATCTTTGGTTACATACTCAAATCACCCTTTGGTGGTGAAGGTTGGATTGTTAGCGTTGATAACCTAGAAGACGTTGTTGGCGGTCACATTTGGGTTGCCTTCATCTGCATCGTAGGTGGTATCTTCCACATTCTCACCAAACCTTTTGGCTGGTCTCGCCGCGCTTCAATTTGGTCTGGTGAAGCTTACCTCTCCTACAGCTTAGGCGCTTTGTCCTTAATGGGCTTCATCGCATCCTGTATGGTTTGGTTCAACAACACCGTTTATCCCAGCGAATTCTACGGTCCTACTGGTCCTGAAGCGTCTCAAGCTCAAGCTTTGACGTTCCTCATCCGCGACCAACGTTTGGGTGCTAACGTCGGTTCCGCTCAAGGTCCAACAGGTCTTGGTAAGTACCTGATGCGCTCTCCTACAGGTGAAATCATCTTTGGTGGTGAAACAATGCGCTTCTGGGATTTCCGAGGTCCTTGGTTAGAACCTTTAAGAGGACCCAATGGTCTTGACTTAGATAAAATCAAGAACGACATTCAACCATGGCAAGCTCGTCGTGCTGCTGAGTACATGACTCACGCTCCTTTGGGTTCTCTGAACTCTGTAGGTGGTGTAGCAACAGAGATCAACTCCTTCAACTACGTATCTCCTCGTGCTTGGTTGGCAACTTCTCACTTTGTATTGGGATTCTTCTTCTTAATAGGTCACCTGTGGCATGCTGGTCGCGCTCGTGCAGCAGCCGGTGGTTTTGAGAAGGGAATTGACCGTGAAACTGAGCCAGTATTGTTCATGGGCAATCTTGATTAATACAATCTTTCATCACTGATAATCGGGTCATAGCTTCTGCGTAAAAGCAGGAGCTTTTTTTTATTTAGCGGTTGGGGATTGGGGATTGGGGACTAGCGGTTGGGGATTGGGGATTAGATGATTACTCTCCCCTTGTCCCCAATCCCCTGTCTCATAATTTCTAAACAATACTATTACAAACAAATTAGAAATTAGTCAGTAGGGTGGGCAATGCCCGCCATTTAATATTAATAGGCAATTCCTGTTTCCTAATTTTATTTCCCAATCCCCAATCACCAATCCCTAATCTTTTATCTCACAATTTCTTAACAATACAATTACAGACAATAAAGGAATAAGTCAGTTAAGCTAGATTAAATTCGATTACAAGATATTTCATCCTTCATAATTCATAATTCATAAATTCCTCCGTCTATGTTTAAAAAGTTGTTAGCAAGTGTAGGTATTGGTGCTACAAAAGTTGATACACGATTATTTAATGATTCTGTTGTTCCTGGTGATTTGCTTGAAGGTGAAGTCCATATTATCGGTGGAGATGTACCGCAGAATATTGATGATATATATTTAAAATTAGCAACTGAGTACAAGCGCGAAACAGAAGACTCTACCGAGATTGAAGAACATATAATGGTTAATTATCGTTTGTTGGAGAGATTGAACATTCAAGCAAAAGAAGAATTTATAGTACCATTTTCACTCCAACTTCCCTACGAAATGCCATTAACTTTAGGAGGTACTCCTGTTTATGTAAGAACGGGGCTAGATATTAAAACCGCTATTAACCCCAAAGACAGGGATGCTTTAGAAGTTAGACCTCACCCTTTAATGCATAGAGTTTTTGAAGCAGTCGAGAAACTAGGTTTTCATCTCCATAAAGTAGATTGCGAGTATGCTCATTATTTGGGTGGAGTCTATCCCTTTGTGCAGGAGTTCGAGTTTCGTCCTGAAGGAAACTACAGAAGTCACCTGAAAGAGTTAGAAATTATTTTTCATTTAAGCCCGCATGAACTAGAAGTTTTAATGGAAATTGACAAACGGGCGCGTGGCTTTAAGGGTTGGTTGGATGAAGCCTTCGATGTTAATGAGCGCTATGCACGGTTTTATTTAACAGAATCCGATCTTTACGATATGGATGTAGAAACCATGATTGATGATATTATTCAAAGCCATCTACAATAATACCAAAAACGGTTTAGAATCTAACTTTTCAAAAATTGCCAAAAACTCGTAGGGGCGCAAAGCATTGCGCCCCTACAAATGCTATCAAACCATTCCGAAAAAGAACACTTGTTAGCCGTTTACAGTGAACTGAAACCATTTCTAATCGCCAATCCCCAATCCTTCTTTCAAAGCTCAAATTAATTCCATAAAAATTAGTATTTGTTTATACAATTATTGTTTTTTTTTAAGTTACTTCAAAAAAATTGCTTCATTATAAATTTATAAAATTCCTGTTAATCTACATAATAAATTTATTAAAAAAATAGTATCGTAAGCGTTCAATTTTTTTATCGACGAATTGTCACAATTTTGTCATAAAATTTATATGGCTATGTTATAGCATTTTCTAATTTAATAATGTAAGATAGAAATACTAGGTAGTGCATTTTACCCAGAAAGAAATGAAATCATACTCCCTCGATTTACGTCAGAAGATTATCGATACATACTTTGAAGGTGAAATATCTCAGCGTCAACTAGCAAAAAGATTTCGAGTTGCCTTAAGTTTTTTTGAAAAACTACTTAAGCAGTATAGAGAAAGTCGAAATCTCGCTCCTAATGTTTGCAAACGACAAATACTAACGAAGTTAAATACACTGCAATTAAGCATTCTTAAAAAAATCATGGAAGCAATTAAGGATGCAATTGTGAATGAACTTCGCACTCATGTAGAACACAAAAGATGGTTCTTATTAGCAAATAACAATGAATAAAATATTGTAAATGCTAAATAGAAAAGAAAAAAACACTGCACAAAGTGTGAAAAAGAAAGTAAGCGATTCCAATCGCTACGAGTAAGCTTTTGGCAATTAGTCCAAAGAATTCTTACCGAAAACCTTATTTTCTTGATGAAGCTGGCGTAAATTTATCTTTAGTACAAGTGATTATTTGTCTATGCTCCCAAAGAACAATAAGAGCAGGCATTTCCTACACAAAAGTGAGACAATATAGCATTCATAATGTGCTGATTTAGAGAAAGTTAAACATAGATAATAGGCACAGAATGTACAAGTAATTATCGTAAAGTGAGAGAACTATGAACAAATTACTAACTATTGCTATACCTACTTATAATCGTGCCAAATTACTTGACAAACAATTGGCATGGATATCTCAAGCTATAAAAGGTTTTGAGTCTGAGTGTGAAATTTTTGTTTCAGACAACTGTTCCACAGACAACACTCAGGAAATTATAAAAAAATGGCAAGAACAACTCAGTCATGTTACGTTTAATGCTCATAAGAATGCTGAGAATTTAGGTGTAATGCCTAACATAATTAATTGCTATAGATCGGCAAAAACAAAATATGTTTGGGCAATTGGAGATGACGATCCAATTGAAACTAAAGCCGTTCCCTATATTTTGGAGAAAATCAAAAGATATGACGAGTTAGCATTATTATTTCTCAATTTTTCTGGTCGAAACAAAACGACTGGAGAATCAGTTCATCCACCAACAATAGTTGGGAACCGTTGGTTTGATATTGAGAGTGAAAATGGCGATCGCGACGGAAAAGCTGTATTTGAACACTGTTTTACCAAGAGCGTAGGAGCAGTCATTTTCTTGACAGCTTCCATATACAGAACTGATATAGTCCATCGCGCTCTTCAAAATTGGGAAAATGCTGCACAAAACTGGATATCTTTAGCGTATCTAGCAGGCTATTGTGCTGCTAATGGTAGAGTTATTGTGACAGAAAAGACTTACGTAGAATGTATTGTTGGAGTCAGCTATTGGCAGAAGGAACAAAAGTCAGCACTGTTAATGCAATACAAGCATATCTCTGAAGTCTTGATGAAACTCGAAGGAAGCGGTTATTCCAAGCAATATTGCAGGCAAATGGTTTGGAAGAGCTTCCAAGAAGCTAACTGGAAAGTTCTCTTTGGTGCATTGAGAAGATGGCCTTTATTTACAATAAAGACTGTTGTTCCTTTCTTTACTCTAGTGACTTTATCGATTTTCGATATCATGAATCCTCGCAAACCTTCTAGCCAACTTTCCATAGTAGAGAATTCTTAATTCTTTACTAAAATTTTATTAAAATATAAGGTGTATCTACAAAAAACTTATACTAAAGCGAACATTTATATGATGATTAGCAACATTGGGAATCAAATTAAAAGTAAAGTCAGTGACTTAAAGTCCGAATTTATCTACAGAACAGAACTTATTAAGTATGCGGGAAAAGTTCCTGTAATAGAAGAGCGCGATCGCAAAATAGTAGATGCTCTTAAAACAGAGGGGGTTTACGTTACCTCTCTTGAAGAATTGGACATAAGCTCTACTTTCACTCTTCTCAAAGCAGCATCCAATTATCTGTCTGGGATGTTGTCGGTAAATCGTAGCGATCGAACTGAAAAATTACCGCAAATTTATACAATGACAGATTTACCAGAGTTTTCTCAATGGGGAAAGGAAAAAAGATTACTCTCCATAATTGAAAACTATATTGGACTCCCTGTTGCCTTTCACGGAGTTCATTTGCGTAAAGACTTTCCTAACGAAAATCAATTTGGAACTCTTCTTTGGCACAAAGATTCTGAAGACCGGCGTATTGTCAAGGTAATTGTTTATCTCAGTGATGTAGAAGAGCATCACGGACCTTTTGAATATATCCCTCTATCTTTAACCTCCGCACGTAACTTGAATTATTCCCGAATTTATTACAAATTGTGGCAGTCTAATTATGTAGGGATTAACGATGAACAGGTACAAGAAATTATTCCCAAAAAGTACTGGAAATCATGTCCTGGACCAGCAGGTACAGTTATTTTTGTAGATACGAGATGTACTTTACATCATGGAACTTTGAGAACACAAGACAGGTCAGCACTGTTTTTTGTTTACACTGCCAATCCCCCACAGCGCCCAGAATTGTGTACTCAATATTGGGATGATACTTTCCCTAAGCCAGAAGTACTGTGTAAAGCTTAACTTTTTGAGTTGCAAGACTCCCCAAGCTCCCCGACCTCGTTCCCAGGCTCTGCCTGGGAATGCCTTTTTAGAGACTCCGCCTCGCCGCGATAGATCTGTTTGCGAAGCAGAGCTTCTGGGAATGCATTCCTAGCCTCTAGCTAGGAACGAGAGTCAAGAGAGTTTCCGATGAAGAGTATCACACCTATTGACCAGCTGTATCCTTTAAGAAGTCGGGGATCTCACCATCTGAACTTCCTTTGTTTATATACTTAAAGGGACGTTCTGTATTACAAAATTTATGACTAAAATTAATCGGGTTGCAATAGTGGGAGGAACTCATGGAAATGAATTTACAGGAGTTTATTTAATTAAAAAATTTGAAACCTATCCTGCTTTGATTCAATGCTATAGCTTTGAAACCTTCACTTTACTAGGAAATCCGAGAGCATTTGAAGAAAATAGACGGTATCTTGATAAAGACTTAAATCGGTGTTTTTTGAAGAAAGACTTACAGGACGCGACTTTAACTAGTTACGAAGAGACTCGTGCAAAAAATATCCAACAAATCTTAGCACCGCAAGGAAAACCCCAAGTAGATGTCATTGTAGATTTACACTCGACAACGACAAACATGGGACTCAGTATTATTTTACAAATTAAGCATCCTTTTTTACTAAAATTAGGAGCTTACTTAAGTTCAATGAATCCATTAGTAAGAATTTGCTGTGCTACTTCCGACAAAGAAAGTAGTTTTCTCCGTTCTCTGAGCGAATTAGGTTTTGTTATTGAGGTCGGTCCAGTTGCACAAAGTGTTTTGAGTGCAGAATGGTTTCAAAAAACTGAAGAACTCCTATTTACCATCTTGAATTATTTAGAAGCTATCAACCAAGGAACAACACCACAATCTCCTGATGCAGTCACAGTTTATTTTACGATAGGTGATGTAGATTATCCCAGAAATGAGCGAGGAGAGATTCAAGCAATGATTCATCCTCAACTTCAATTTAGAGATTACCAACCACTTCATCCCGGCGAGCCAATGTTTCTTACATTTGATGGTCAAGAGATTCCTTATGTAGGAGAGTCAATTGTTTACCCAATATTTATCAATGAAGCTGCATACTATGAAAAAGGCATTGCCATGATTTTAACACAAAAGCAAGAAATCTTACTTTCTAGTGATGATTTTACAGAAATGCAACCTTCATAATCCTACAAATCTTATGACTTGTCTCAAAAAAATATTAATTACGTGCTAGTATTGGCAACACTTTTTCACCGAAAACTTCAATAAACTGCTCCTGTTCTCTGTTAACATTATGCAGGATAAGTTCATCAAATCCGAGTTCAACATACTCTTGAAGCCACTCAATGTGTTGTTGTGGAGCGGAAGAAATGCGGACGTGTAGATCTAATTCTTGGGGTTGAACAAACGCTCCTGCCGCATCAAATTGCTGTGGAGTCCGCAACTCTGTCATCAAAATATTATCAAAAATGTTATTGCGCCATTGCTGGTGTGCTTTTTGCCGTGCGGCTTCCTCATTGCGATCGTAAGAAAGCTGAACTTTCAAAATCATAGGTTTACCTTCACCACCACCACGACGAAAAGCTTCAACAACTTCTTTTAACTTGGGAAGTGGGTGAGAAATAGTAATCAACCCATCCGCCCAACTACCAAGCCATTCTGCTGTTTTAGGGGTGATAGCAGCTCCAATCACTAGAGGTAGTGTTTCAGGACGGGTGTATAGTTTTGCCTCTTCGACACAAACTAAACCATGATGATTGACTGTTTCCCCTGCCCAAAGAGCACGCATCACATCAACACACTCTTTAAGGCGAGCATTTCGTTGAGATTTAGTAGGCCAAACGTCTCCTGTAATTTGTTCGTTAAGTGCTTGACCGCTTCCAACAGTCAATACAAAGCGATGGGGAAACATTTCCGATAAAGTTGCTACGGCTTGAGCAACGATCGCGGGATGATATCTCTGACCTGGAGCACAAACCACTCGATAGGAAAGTGTGGGAGTCGCTTGCATTGCAGCACCCAGCCAAGACCAAGCAAAACCGCTTTGCCCTTGTTCTTCACTCCAAGGATGGAAGTGGTCGGAAGATAAGACGCGAGTAAAACCAGCTTGCTCTGCCATTTGAACATATCTAAGCAGTTCGCTAGGTTTAAATTGTTCGTGGGAAGCTTGACAGCCAATTTTTACCATAAGACTACAACCATTTAACGCATCGTATTGACTCGGAACCAACCGTAACCGTACCATCACTATCCGAGTCCATAAAAGTTTCAACATCTAGAGAGTATGCGATCGCGTTCTTATACCACTGGTCTTGCATCAAACCTCCTCTTCCCTACAATATTGATTGCAACTTCCCTTCAACTGTCTCTGTAAACTTATCGATCGCTTATCTCAAAAAATACAACTTATCGTTTCCCTTTTTGAGGCAAGTAATCAGGACATTCACTAGCTGCTTTTGTCATCACCAAACAAGGCTGCACTGCACATTGTAAATGCTGGTTATGCTTAAAAAATTGGCATTTAAAACATGGAATTCTAGCGTAAAGTTTTGAATTAACTATTCTTTGATATAAAGCGTGCGTAAAATTATTTTGCTTTAAAAAAGCAATAGAAAAAACAAGGAAAAAGAAAAGAGGAATTAAAAACACACTTTCACTAGGAATCACCAACTCTGTGTTTGAGCTAGAGTCTTGATGCGACTCGCTTAGAGTTTGCTCTACAATAATTGCTTTTTCTTGATTCATTGCTATTCAAAAATATTACATAATTGTATACCATACCTAGCATCTTAACCCAAGCAATATTATCTTCAAGGAGTAATATCAAGTTTTACTGCCTTTCTGCTGTAAAGTTACTGAATTATGTATAGTGGGTAATACCCACCATTTGATTTTGGGGAGCATTACCCACCATACGCCCATAAGTAATATTTCGGGAAGAACGTAGGTTCAATTACAGTACTAACTCCAAAAGCGATCGCAATACACCTATCTCAAGATATGTTCTTCCACTGGTCAGTTGGTCACTAATTCCTAGGGATAGATAGTGTTAGCAATAAATACAGACTTATTTCTATAATCAGCCTCTACCTGGGCTTTCACTCTTTCATCCCATTTAACGTTATATGCTTGCTCAATCTCATTGATATTAAATGGACGCAATTCTCCCACAAGCATTACAGTCTGACCCTTCTGAACCTCCTCTTGTTGCGCGGGCTTCAGAAAAACTAGCAAATCCTCTGCACCGAGCAAATAATTTTCATCTAGAGTAAATAAAACTGGGCTTTGAACGTTATCGACTTCTCCCCTAACCGCAAGAGTTTTACCATAGAATCTTTTGGGATTGCTCGTAATTTGACCGGGCGTAGGCGCTTGTATTATGTTTTGAGCAATTATTACAGGTTTGTTAACATAATCTTTATAATATTTATCCTGCAAATCCAAATTATAGTCACGCTCAATTTTGGGAATATCTAATTTACGAACTTGACCAGTCACTTCAACTT
The DNA here is from genome assembly GCF_045865695.1 of Scytonema hankhaensis NUACC26. Taxonomy (NCBI): domain Bacteria; kingdom Bacillati; phylum Cyanobacteriota; class Cyanophyceae; order Nostocales; family Scytonemataceae; genus Scytonema; species Scytonema hankhaensis. The sequence continues at coordinate 27,461 of NZ_BAACAP010000150.1, read as the reverse complement.
TTACATCTTGATTTTTAGGCAAATCAAAAGGCTGACCTGTAGTGTTTACGACAACAAAAGGTTCACCGCTCATAAATCTGCTATCACTGACTGTAAAAGAGCTTGAACCAACTTTTTTAAAAGGCTTGCTGATAATCGTGACAGTTTTACCGATATAATCATCAGTGTTACTGGTTATATCGAATGTACTAGCAAGCCCTGGAGGTGAAGCTGAGTCGCCACCATAACCCATTCGAACAAACATTGCCAATACTGCTGTGGCGATGACTATCTTTGCATTCCAGACGTGTTGAAATAGCTCGTTCACGCTAGAATTATTGTTTCCATTACTCTGACTTTTGTTACTTAAATCCACATTTAATGGGTTTTTGTTACCTAAATTCATAGTTCTATAAATGTTTTTTCAAAAAAGTATATATTTAGCCTTTATTTACGGAAAATTTAAAAAAATAAAGAAATTTTTCAGCAATGTCTTTAGTCTTTATTAAATTTTCTTAAAAAAAATAAATTCATTAGACAAATGTTTATTGATTTGGTAATTCTATAAATAGAATATGTATTTGATGTAATCATTTCTTCTAGCCAAAGTCAGAAAAATGAAGCTGCATAAACTTGTTTTACTGTCCTATGGATAGATACTGTAGGTAGAGATCTGCTTATCGTTAAACATTATGATTGTTTGAGAAAAGTTGTTGCATCAGATGGCGTTGCTGAATTACAGCAATTTTCACTCTTATTAGACCACAATTTGTGGGGCGGGCGTCCCCGCCCGCCCTCGAATGCACGGGCGGGGACGCCCCGCAGTCGCCTCAACGGGGGGAACCCCCGCACGGCGCTGCTCTCCGTACCACAAGAGCAGAGCAATACAAGGAGCTTAGAGGATGTTTGCAAGGGATTTTCAAGCTGCAAAGTACCGCAACCAACAAGTTGTATGCGGCAGAAAAAAAGTACGCGGAACACTCATGATGGGGAAAATGAGCTTGCTCGTACTTCTTATATTGCTATTAGACGCCAGTTATGCTTTAGCTAACACTTGGACTAGGCGTGTAACATCAGGAGAGAGACCGAAAGAACGTTCCACACCAGCAGTAGCAACCTTACACAAATCAATCTACTTATTTGGTGGTGTTAAAGATGACTTTAGCAATTTTCAAAACACCTTTTACAATGACCTGTATCGATTTAATACCTCTAATGACACATGGAACTTGCTGACTCCTCAAGGTATTCTCCCACCACCCCGAGCATTTGCGGCTAGCGTCGGTGTCGAACACCGAGGATTAATATTTCTGTTTGGTGGTGCTAACTACAGTCCAACATTTTCCAATTTCATTACTTATGATGACTTGTGGGTATACAACGTGGCTGCAAACACTTGGAAACAATTGCATCCAGTCAATTCACGTCCAGTAGGGCGATCCCGACCGAATTTATGGGTAGTTGGCGATCGCTTGTACTTATTTGGCGGATTCACTGCGTCTTCTACAACGCTTAACGATCTTTGGGTATACGATATCCGAACTAATACCTGGACAGAGATAATACCAAACGGCACTTTGCCACCAGCCCGACATGAAGCCCAAGCAGGCGATCGCGTCCAAAAAGGTAAGCTAACAGTATACGGTGGGGAAACCATTGACTCAACGGGAAATTTTCAAACTCTGAACGATACGTGGGAATTTGACTTACGTACCAACACTTGGAAGGAAGTTACCCCAATTGACGCACTCAACATAACTCCTGCTCGAAACTACGGGTCTGCAACAGTCATTAATAACAATTTGTTCCTACATGGGGGTGATTTACCAGGAGGGGAAACAGGTTGTGGTAGCCCCTTCCCGCAAAATCCCACTGAGGAGTTGTGGCGATTCGATCTCGTTAAACGCATATGGACTCAAGTACAGCCAGATGGAGACCCTTTAGTACGACTGAAGCGGACAAATGCAGCCAAAGTCGGAAACCGAATGTATATTTTTGGTGGTTACGATTTTCAGTGCTCAAACCAAACAGGTCTTGGTCAAATCTGGAATTTAGATGTTTACTCTTACGAACCTTTTAAGAACTGATATTTGAGAGGCTGCAAGATCCTGTCTTCTTTGAGAATACACATTTGTGCATGGGAGGTGTCACCTCCCATTCACAAAGCAATCACCTCGTCTCGGACAATATGTAGACGAATAACTTTGGGACGGTTCTGCTCCTGCGCGATAATGACATTGAACTGCATCTCGTACCATTTTTCGCAACGTTTTTAAGTCATCTACTTGTGTGAAAATGGACTCACCCAGTGTTCTTGCATTGTAGCCACCGTCTAGATCGTCTTCAACCAAAAAAACAATTTCACTCATACGCTATTAGTAATACTCCTCATTTGTCTTATCTATAAATATTCTTCATTTAACTCGGCTATTTTCATCAAGGCTCTTAAGGTTCCTATCTTTAAATCTTTGTTTTTATGAACAGGAATTGATAATATTTGTTCGAACTCAGGGTGTTTATAGATATGATGACTTCCAGTTATTTTTCTCAAAATCCATCCTTTTTTCTCTACTATTATACATAACTTTTTACCCAAAATAAACTTCATATAGCAATTTCTACTATTCGATCTGTATCATTTATTGAATAACTTTCATTAGCAACCTCAAGCCATCCTTCAATTGCATCTTTAAGATTAGTCATCAGTTCTTCCCAAGTATCGCCTTCAGTAATACAACCAGGTAAAGCAGGGACTTCTGCCCAGTATCCACCTTCTTCAGCTTGATGAACAATGGCTTTAAACTTCATGTTATGTATACGATATTGAACCTTTATATTATAATTTCTATTACTAATACTCTGCTTTGTGCATATCTCTTCCAAATTTCACTTAAAGGGACAAAGAGAAGGATAATTTTCTCTACGAGACCTCTTCAAAATTTCGCTGTTAGTTTTCAGATAACCCCGCGCCCAATTGCACATTTTGGATGAGGTCTCTTGAGAAGACAGTATCTCCCACATTTTAACAGTTCCATCGACTCCTACAGTCACTAGTAATTTATCATCGTGACGCAGGCTAATACTAGTAACTGCATTTTGCTGGCTTTTCCATTTTGCTAGCGGAAGTTGGTCTTGGGCTTCTACACTCCAGAGATACACGTTGTTTTCTGGACTCATAGAACTACTGGCAATTCTTTTGCCATCAGAATTAAAAGTCACTGATGTCACTGGTATCCCATCAAGTTGGAACAGCCCTTTGATTTGTCCCTCCAAATTCCACAAGCGGATAGTGCTGTCTTCTCCACCACTGACCAATTTCTGACCATCGGGACTGAATGCTACGCTGGTAACAGCACCAATGTGCTCTTTAAAAGATTTCTGCTCTTGCTTGGTTTGCAGGTTCCACAAACGAATTGTACCGTCTTGTTCTGCGATCGCTAAGAGTTGACTATCCGGGCTAAAAGCCAAGCTACGGACGTTTTGTTGCGCTCCATTGGGCTGACGTTGGGAGTATAGCCTAAAGGTAGGGTTATTTTCTGAAGTTGCGTGTTTCTCCACTTCCCATATATAAACAGTACCGTCATCAGAGCCACTAGCCAAGAATCGGTTATTTGGGCTAAAGCTAACGCTATTCACTGGTACTTGACGTTCTGACAATTCTTGTAGGGGAGACAGCTGCTGATTCTGCAACTTCCACAAACGAACTTTGCCATCCCGCCCGCCACTCGCTAATAGCTGTCCATCTCGACTCAAGTTAACGCTGTTAGATGGGTTTTCATCGATTTTTTCTGATATCCACCTCTGTCCTTGCAATTGCCAAAAAATAGTTCCATCACTAGCCGCACTAGCAAATTGTTGACCGTTTTGACTCAAACTTACACTGGCTACAGGGCTTTGATGCTGTCTTTCTTCTACCAACTGCTGACCTCGTAAGTTCCACACTCTGACAACTCCATCATCCCCTACGGTTGCTATTCGCTGACCATCTGGATGAAAACAGACGCTTCTGCTTGGACCTTCATGCCCTACAAATTTGTCTATCTGTAGTATATCTGAGGATGGGTTCCGTACATCCCACACGATCGCGGTGCCATCTCCACCTACAGTCACCAGTCGCTGGTTATCGCGACTGAACGTCACATCCCATAACCGATGTTGGCGTGCATTCCATGCATTCAACTGCTTTCCTTGTAAGTTCCACAAACGCACGGTGTTGTCTTCGGATACACTCGCTAACAGCTGACCATTTCTACTAAAATCAACACCACTGACTGAATCTGTATGCCCCTTAAATTCAGCTAACTTCTGAGCTTGTAAATTCCACAGGCGCACAGTTCTATCTTGTCCTGCTGATGCCAATCGTTGACCATCTGGGCTAAAGATCGCTTCATTTGCAGAACCTTGATGCCCTTGCCATTGTTGTTTTAATTCCTGAGTCCGCCAATTCCACACGCTAATTACTCCACTACTCGAAGTAACTGCTAGTAACTGCCCATCCGGGCTAAAACTGATATGCGTAATACCCTGTCCGTTCCACACCAAATCTATAACCTGGTTGGTTTGCAAGTCTTGTACTCTAACAATACCATCATCTCCACCATAAGCTAATCGTTGACCATCTGGGCTAAAACTTATACTCTTCACCCCATTTTGACTGACTTGCAATCTTCGTGCCGGATTTTGCAAATCCCATATTTGAACGTAGCCGTCATCAGAAGCAGTTGCTAGCAAATTGCCCTTGGAGCTAAAACTTACACTTCGGAACGGACTCCGCCCGCGCTTTTGTACAAAAGGATTTTCCAAACGATTGATTTCGCGAACTGTATAAAAAGCTCTGAGTAACGTTCCTTCTAATTGCTCCCTCAGTTGCGGTTCTGCTGGAAATAGTTGTATGAGGAGCTGATTTTTGGTATTTTGTGCTTTCAAACTCTGAAACAAACCGTCTAAAGTTTGGTTGGCATTCAAGCTTAATTCAGCGGTTTGTCTATCCGTCCATGCTTGTCGGATTTCTGCATCTCTCAAGTTATTTAAAGCGTAAGCCAACAATCCACTTAAGCTTAGAATCACTCCAAAAGCACTGCTCCAACGCAAACCAATATTCCGGCGTTTTTGCCTAATACTTCGCTCGACAAACTGAGATTCCAACTGGTTGAACCAGTTTTGATTAGATTTAAGTTGGTCTTTTAAGACATCAAGATAGGGGTTGGCATTCCAGAGAAATTGTTCTGGTTTTTCTTGGGAATGTTCTTGAGTATTCGATATTTGTTGGTGCGGTAAGCCGGGTACGGTTTGCTCTAAAGGCGATAGCCGGGGACGGCTTGCACTGCGCCGCACCACCTTAAAATATATTTGCTCAAATACATTTTCCACAAAGTAAAAACTGTCATCTAACCAATTAACGACAGGCGCAAACTTTCCTGGAGAACCAGAAGATTGTTCCTTGCTTTTCCATTCTTCAGCAGCAGGAGTTAAACGCCGTTGTAGAATTAAATTTTCCTCGTTCTCTAGTTTCCATGACATTAATTTTTGCCATCCCTGAACGAGAGCATCATGAGCGGGTTCTACATAGGGTTTTCCTTCCATATCTTGTCCTTGGATGAGAAGACGAGCCGAGGAAAAGCGCCTTACCACTTCTTGAATGCGTCCTTTTTCTGATTCTGGGTATTCTAGCTCAGATATAGGAACTCGTCGGCGGGCTAACTCACCACTACCGACTGCTACCATCCGCAACATAACATTACGAATCGTTTGTGCGTAACTACTATCTTGTTGAACTAATTCCTGATATTCGCTGTCAGCTCTTTGGGTTAAACTTCGGGCGACTCCACCGAGTTCTTTATAATCTTCTTGTGTAATTGCTCGGTTATCTCGCGTGCCTTCTCGAACACTCTTTAAATACTTAAGATAAAGTTCGCTTAAGGTAAAAGACAGAAGCGGTAATGCTCCTGGCATTTGCATAACTTCATCAATCAAGCGTTCGACTAAACTATAAGGTTCAAAATATAAAACCCTTGAACTTGCTGGTTCTTCTATACAAGATCGCAACTCCTCCCTTGTCATTGCAGGTACAATAAATCGAGAGGATTGCCAGTAAGTTTCTAAGGCAAGATTTTGTAATTGTGGTTCAAAATCATTGCGGAGAGTCAGTACAATCCGCACGCGCTCTGGATATTTTTCTACTAAATTGGCTAAGAATTTGATAAAATTTTCCCGTTCTTGCTCATCTTGACAGAGGGTAATCAATTCTTCTACCTGGTCAAAAATGAGTAATAATTTTGAATTTTGATGTTGATTTTGCCAACCCGTAATACTAGCAGAACTCGATTGAAGAATATCTTCTTTGGTTTGAAAAATATCAGAAGAAATGAGTAACTGTTCTTGAATAAAAATATTTTTTAAAACACGCAATGGTGATTCTCCAAGGCGGACTGGAGACAAAATTTTCCACTGTTGATTTGACGCTTCTAATTTTTTTATATATGGAACCAATCCCGCTTTTACCAAGCTAGATTTTCCCGTTCCCGATGCTCCCAATACGACAGTCAAAGGTTGTTTTAAAACGCGCTCGTACAGTTGTTCGGTTAACGCTTGTCTGCCAAAAAATAAATCGCTGTGTTCTTCATCAAAAGGTTCCAAACCTCGGTAGGGATTTTGCGATTCATCTAGAGGCGGTGCGGGAGGTAAATTGAGTTCGTGTCCCGGCGTTAAAAAAATATACTCGCCTTTGTCATGCTTGTTGAGCGCCCAAATACTAGGGGTTTGACGCAATTTGTACCCGTTATTCCCTCCTTCAACGCGATCGCGCAAATATAAGTACATTTCAGTAGCACTAATCACTCCATCACCAGAAGATTTACTACCATTAGATGGAGGAAAGAGATCGGCTGCACCTGAGAGGGCGTCAAACAATGCGGCTGCAAAGGGAGAATGCTCGCCATTGGAACCGCGTTCTGTATTTAAATACAAGGAGTCTAAAGCTTTTTGATCGTAAGCAGCAGAAGTAATCACTTGCCAAGCAGGATCGGTGATAAAGCGATCGTAGCGTTCTTGATGCAAAACTTCCGGTGCTGTTAATAAATCTCTAGTGGATGACCACCGGAACGCACCTGCAAAACAGCAATCCAAGATTCCCAAAAAATGACGGCATGGTAAGCTAGTTAAATACTCGTGTACCTGAGTCATTGGTAGATAAGTTGCAATATCTCCAAGTTTGGCATCTTGAGGAATTAAATAACCTTGGGGACTTTCATCACTATTAAGAGCTATTCCATGTCCGGCAAAGTAAAATAGTAAGCGATCGTCTGATGTAATTTCTTGCGGTAGAATTTCACTTAGTAATTTATTAAGGGTTTTGAGAGTAGCTACTTCATCAAAGCATACCCAGACATGGTATCCATGCTGTTCGCGTAAAATTTTTACTAGCTTTTTAGCATCATTCACTGCATTTTGCAGTGAGGAAATACCATCTGTGTATTTATTAATACCAATTATAAATGCCATGTTACGTGAAAATTCTGCCATAGTCCCTGCTCCTTTCCCTATATCTTTTCTTTCTTCGATCTCTTTGCGGTTTATTTACTCCCTTTTCCCATCAATTGCTAACCTGCTTGAAATTCAATGTTGGGTTTCGTTCCTCAACCCAACCTACGTCATATATCTAATCCGCGTTCATCTGCGTTAAGGGTGCGGTTCCATAACTTTTTTATATATTGCACCCAATTGAAAACTACTATATTTTTGGGCAATACCCCAAAACTCCTCTGGTGCATTCTCTTGACTTTCATGCCCAGAAAAATAAAATAAGACAACATCTTCACTGTTGGCTTGACACAGGTGTTGGCGAAAACCATCTGCGATCGCTTGACGGGTAGCTTGTTGATTTAATAATGTATGCAGATGAAGTTGATATCCATCAGTTACAATTCGCCCTTCTAAATACTCTTTGATAGCGTTGATATCATTTATATACTCTTGTAGGGGTGGTACGGGGCTTAGATATTCGTCAATACCAATCAACAATGCGTATATATTGTGAGTCATAAGTTAAATGTCAATGACTTTGGTTTATCTTCCGAGAGTGGTCAACTACAGGCTGAAGTATAAAGGATGGAATTTATTTTCAATACTCCCGGAGGTTTTTAGATGAAATGGATGCTAACAATCGCTCTAGTTTTGAGCACCATAATTTATTATCCATCAAAGATAATAGCCCAGACCAAACAACTAGCAATTACCAAGCAACCTGCACAACTATCTCAAAATCGCACTTCACTTCAAAAACGACGTACTTCTCGACCAGTTTTTGTTTGGCCTAAAACACCTAAGCGCTTGAGCCCTGTTTCTGGGCGTAGAGCAGGAATGGGTAGCCGAGATAATTGTCCTGCAGTTGCAACTGCACTAACTGCCTTGATACCTTTGAGAGAGGAACAAGGAGTGAGCAAGCAAACAGATAAATCAAGTGCGGGGATTGTGGAGGGGCTAACCACTTCTGAACGACCAACCTTTTGGTTTTATATGCCCTACACTCAGAATTCAAAAGCTAGTGCTGAGTTTAGCTTACAAGATAGTGCGGGAAATGATATTTATAAGGGCGCAGTCACACTTCCTGCAAATCCCAGTATCATAGGTGTTTCTTTACCATCTAATACATCTTTACAATTAGGGAAAACATATCGCTGGTACTTAAAAGTTCGATGCGATCGACAACGAACAGCAAGCGTTCCTATCTACGTAGAAGGAGACATTCAGCGAGTCAATTTAGATTCTCGTATTGTGCAGGAGTTGCAAGCAACAACAGATACCCAACAAAAAGTTGCAATTTATGCAGAAGAAGGTATTTGGTTTGATTCTCTAACTATGCTGGCACAACTCTACCTTTCTAATCCTAAAGATGCATCTATTGCTGCTAATTGGCAAAGTTTGCTGCAATCTGTCAATTTAGATAATGTTGCTACGGCTCCTCTAGTGAAGTAACATTAAACTAAGGCGATCGCTCATCAGTCATTAGCTATTTTCCATTCATCAATGTTCCAGAAAACTGACGCTAGACTAGAATATTTGATTGGCTCAATACGATGGCGCACTGCTTGAAATGACATGGGATTCACCAAGCAAAACACAGGCAACTGTTCGGCAACAATTTGCTGGAATTTTCCATAAATCGCTTTGCGCTTGTTCTCATCTAGTTCTTTAATTCCAGCACTGAAAAGACTATCTATTTCCCTCTCCCAATCAGAAATTACCCATCCTTTGAGAGGTGGTTCTCCTGCTTGAGTACCTTGATTGAATTGATGAAACGAGCCTTGACTAGTCCAAAACAACGATACAAGGTTAGGTTCCACATCTGCGCCAGGAACGCCAAATGCACCTACATAACAATCCCAATCTCGATGGGAGAGCAACTTTCGCAGCACGACGTTAAAGTTGACTACTTGCAACGCAGTTTTTATACCAATCTGGCTTAAATCTTGTTGGATTTGCACAGCGGCATCTATCCGAGACCGATCCTCTGATTTCACCAGTAGGTTGAATTGTACCCGGTTTCCATCTCGATCTATCAATTCTTTTTGAGAATTGTACTTGAAACCAGCCTCTAGCAACATTTGCTTTGCCTTTAGAGGATTGTAATCGTAAACTTTTAACCCGTCGGCTGGTGACAGGTAATAAGGACTTTGCACCGCTATAGGTGAATGTTGTACTTCGCCTAGCCCTTGATAGATATTGGTTTTCATCCGTTTGCGATTGATAGCATAGGCGACTGCTTGTCTAAAAGCCAAGTTATTAAACCACCGCGACTTGATTGGGTTTACAAAAGGCTGTCCTTTGGCATTGCGAGCTTGATTGAGATTGAAACCAATAAACGCAAAACCATCACTGAGTCCGCCGTTATAAATAGTGTATTTTCCTCGCTTTTCCTCCTTCTTCAATAACCTGAATATTGATGGTGTCACATTCAGGTTATCCAGTTCCCCAGAGCGGAATTTTAGCAACTGGTTGTCAGTTGATGAAATAATTTGCCAAACAATGCGTTCAATATAAGGTAATTGATTTCCCCGCTCGTCATGCCGCCAGTAATGTAGATTGCGTCGTAAGATAACTCGCTCAGATGGAGTATAACTTTCTATCATGTAAGGTCCATTACTAATAATTTGTTCGGGAGGAGTGTTGGTTCCCCAAGTTGATAAAAATTGAGGATTGCCATTAGCATCACTTTTGAACACAGAGGAGCGTAATGCATGAGATGGAAGAATTGCTAGTCTTTCTATGTTTCTTAAAAAAGGAGCAAAAGGTTCTGGTAAAATAAACTCAATTTGCTGGTCGTTGACTTTCCGTACAGTTGGAAAAGCTTCTTTGTTGCCAATACGTAGAAAATCTCTCCAGATAGTAGGAATTTTTTTGTTGAGGTAAATATCTCGATAAGTAAAGACAATATCATCTGCTGTCAGAGGTTCACCATCTGACCACTTTAACCCTGGTTTGAGTGTAAAAGTAATTCGCTGGCGATCGCGAGAAATTGACCAATTCTTTGCCAATCCTGGTTCCAACTTATGAGACAAACCGTTCTCATCAATCAATCCCTTGTAGATAAAAGGAAAAATACTATAGGGAGAGTCATTAATGGCATAGTTAAAGCTAGGCGGATCGCTTAGAGAAACTAAAACGACTTGAGATACTTGAGCCGAAGAGATTTTAAATTTGCTCTTGTGACAACCTGCTAGCAGCAAACAACAACATACTGCCAAAGCTACCACCAACTTTAGAGGTCGAAAAACAGTAGCAACCATATCTATAACCAATTGCCTACGAGTACATAGGGTGCCCAGTAAAGAGGACGGGAGTATTTAGAATCAGATAGCAGCTTTAATTGAGCCTCGCGCAAAGCCTCTGATGTAGTTTTGCCAGTTGTTAACTGCTTGTAGAACTCACCAATCAAAGTAGCAGTGGAATTATCACCAATCTGCCATAGAGACGCCAACGTACTCCTTGCTCCAGCACGTAAAGCAACTCCGGCTAATCCCAAGGCAGCACGGTTATCTCCTGCTGCTGTTTCGCAAGCACTTAAAACCAGCAATTCCACTGGCTCTGTTCGTTTTTCCTCTCTACTTTTGAGCAAACTCCCTAATTCATCTACATAGATGCGTTTATCGGCAGCTAGGATGAAAGTGTCTTTTGCTTTAGAGCTAAATTGTCCGTGAGTTGCCAGGTGAACGACTCTAAAAGGTTGACTATTGATAGTTTTACTTAATGTTGTACTTTTGAAAGTTTCATCTAATAATACTATTCTCGACACGCCTAATTGCTGAATTAATTTTAGTTCGGCTTTAACATTAGGAAGCGGTGCAAAGTTTTCGGTTTTAGGTGGCTCTGATAGTCCTCCAGCAAGGGCGTTTAACTTTTCCTTAGCTAAAGGTTTTGGGCTAAAGAGTTGTAGTCCAGGGCTAACAGCAACAGCGTACTTTTGGACTAAATACAATGCGCCATCATACAATGCAGACATGGGAATATTTCGCAACGCCCCGTCTGGGATAAAGACTAAAGTATTCACCTTACTATTTTTTAGCTCGCTTTCAACTGGTTTAATTAACCAGTTATACAACTGCTGAGAAACTACTTGAAATTCCTTAATTGTATCTGGTTCAACTATTGTCTGTCGCATTTTTGTAACGGCTTGCTCTACTTCCTGAAAATTAACAACAGAAGTTCTATGCATCAACGGTTTATTGGGAAGCTTGAGGATAACTTCTAAACGGTTATTTAAAATAATGGGGTAAAAAATAGCCGTGTTAGGGCGATCGCGATCTACTACTTTATCCAGCACAACAAATTGATTACTTAAACAAGCTTCTCGGAAAAAATTGTCCAGTTCTGCTAGTTGCAAGGCTTCTACACGCTTGCGGGCTTTATCTAAATCGGGTTTTCCTTGTCCTTTCTCTTGTAAAAGTAGCTCTACTGATTGACGATAAATAGGTTCTACGCTATCGCGGAAATTAAATTGTACTTCTCGATTGACTGCTACTAAATCGCTTCGGAGAGACTCAAGCGTGGCAACTGTAGTATCATAAGCAGCTATGGCTCCCTGTATATTTTCTCGTGCTTTGAGTAAGCGTCCTAACTGCCACTCCCAACGATAAGCTATATCCGAAGCATTGAGTTTTTGAGCGATAAACAATGCTTGTTGCGTCAAATCTTGTGCTTCTTGCCATTGACGGTTTTGCTCGTAAACTTCTCCCAAACTCCCTAATGCATAGGATTGAGCGCGTTCATCACCAATTGTTTTCGCTTGTTGAATGCTGCTTGCCAGAATCTTGGCAATGTCTTTTTTATTACCAATTTTAAGTAAAGTTCGAGCAAAATTTATCCGTGCATAAATACCCGCTTGATTTGTGGGTAAACTTGGTAATTGGGATTGAATTGTGGGTATTAATGTTTTCGCTTCTGCTATTTGTTGATTCTCAACAAGCAAGCTAAGTTGATTGATTTGAGCTTGAATTTTGGTAAGTGGGGTAGGTGCAACTTTAGCAGCATTTTCATAATGGGCTATAGCATCTTTGATATTACCCGCTCCTCTAACGGTATTACCAAGAGAAAATTCTGTCAGACTAATTTCTAGAGGTAGTTTCAGGCGTTGGGCAATTTCTAAGCTGAGGTTTAAATTTTTTGAGGATTGTTCTAAGTCGCCGAATTGTTGCTGTGCATTACCAAGAGAGCGTAAAGCAGTGACTTTTTCAAGTGAATCAGGTTGGGTTTTCAACTGTTGGGAAACTTCATTCAATATGTTTATACTACGGCTGTAAAAACCCGAAACTCGTAGAGCTTGTGCTTGATTGATTCGGTTGCGTGTCACTCCAGCATTGTTTCCTATGCGCTTCCAGATTTGCTCCGCTTGCTGCCATGTTTTTAGCGATCCCTCCGCTTGTCCCCGTGACAGTTGCAATTCACCCTGAATATCGAGAGTTTGTGCGAGAAGTTCTAATAAATCTGTCTTTGGATTGTTGACATAAAACTTTTGATTGTTATTATTCCAGCCCAGTAGATTTAAACTGGTATCGATCGCTTTTGAGGCTTCTTGCCACGAACCAAGTTGTTTGAAGACGAGAGAGAGGTTTGTGAGTGCTACAGCTTGTGTCATGCGATCGCCTTTTTGTTCGTAGAGACGAACAGCTTGTTGTAAAACTGTCACTGCTTCAGAAAAGCGTCCTGCTTGATAGAGTGCTTCGCCTCGATCGAGAAGTTGGGGTGGTGTTGCAATTTTAGTAGTAGCGAATGTACTGGGGATAAGAGTTAGAGAAAAAGATACAGTAAATAAAACTACATACATCCCTGCAAATCTAAGGAATCGCTTTGCCAGATGAAATGGATGCATACTTTACACCTTAAGGAAATTTTGCTTAGAAGCCTCAATTAATATTATGGGCGTCAGTGCGATCGGCTTATGCACTTTCATCTTTACGTGTATTTCACAAATTACACAGAATTGCTATAGTATGACAAAATATATAATGTTATGATTAAAAGCTTTTCAAACTTTAGGAAAGTGAATTATGATTAATGCGACTTATGACCACAAGAGCATATTGTGGTTCATTTAGGTGAAAATGGCTGTAGAGGTTCTAAAATCTGAATGAATTAAGTTGGATTTTGACAAGAAGTTGGAGTTTGCCAAGGAGTGTGGGGATTGACTTGGGAAGCTTGTGATACTAGCTCTATGTTGCCATTGCGATCGCTTACCCAACCAGAGGCTTCTACAATTGGAGTCATAACCGGAACTTTGGTATGAGTTGAGACAGCTATTGGTTGTGGCTCAAGAGTTGTGTTGACTGAATTTTCTGGTTTTGTTCTTAATCTCACCCAAGCTGATAGAGTACTATTTTCTTGTAATGGTTCAGTGGGATTGAGTGGTAACCCACCGCGTCCTGTTGCCACAAACGTACTCTTAAATTGCTGAGTTCCTGGAGTACAAGCGTTGGAAATTTGTTGCGAAGCATCAACGAGATCGATTGGAAGTTCGACTAAACCGCTAGTAGGGTCTACATCAGGTTGAGTCACTTCTACAATACCGCTTAACTCGCGAGTTGCACCTTTAGCAGTAATATCGCTGGTTTGAAGAGAAGCTATATCCCGGAATTGAATGCCAAAAATGCTTTTTGTCTTGATTCTAACATTACCACCACGAAAATCAACGGAGTTAGCAGCAATATTGCTATCTTCAAATCCTACAAGATTGTTAGTATTGATATTTATGTTACCACCGATGACATTTTCTCCCCTAGCGTTGGTTGTAATGTTACTGCCACGTCGGAGCAATAGCACATCTCGGGCATACAACTCGATACTGCCCTCGCCTGCTACAGTGTCAGAGCTAAGAGTCCCTCTATTCAAATTGATAAAGTTAGCCCTGGCTATTAGGTTACCTGCAGAGCCATTACCCGCACTCGTAGCAGAAAGCCTTGCATCATTCGTCACAAAAAGCTCTCTAGCTGTAATTTGAATATTTCTACCGTTACCTACAGCTCCCGATTTTACATCGCTAAATACCCCACTGGAATCTCCACTGCTAGTCGCTCCATCAAAAGAGACGCGATCGCGGGCGTTTATGTTCACATTGCCTGCATCCCCCTGTCCGGAGGTGCTAGCAAACAGTCCACCTCCATTAGTTGCTGAGAGTGAATTAGTTGCAATATTAATGTCGCCCCCGTTGCCTACAGCTTCTACCAAATCCACACTACTGTATATTCCACTACCGCCACCATAAACGCTATTCGAGCCATCAAAAGAGATGCGATCGCGAGCATTTATATTTGCATTCCCAGCATTTCCCTTTCCTTTGGTGACAGCAAATAGTCCACCTCCTCTAGTTAATAATAGCGTTCCAGTTGTAACATCAATATCACCGCCTTTACCCACCCCAGTTGTTTCCACACTGCTAAATATCCCACTAGAGCCGCCATTACTATTTACCCCTTCAATCAAAACTGTATCGCGGGCATTGATACTGACTTTACCTGCATTTCCCTGATTTTTAGTGACAACATATAACCCGGCACCCCCTTCCAATGAAAGAGACCCTGTAGTGATGTCAATGTTGCCCCCGTTACCTACCCCTGTCTCATCCACACTGCTAAATGCTCCACTGACACCACCATTGATATTCGTTCCAACCAAAGAAACCGAGTCGCGGGCATCTATTTTCACGTTACCTGCATTTCCCCGTCCTTTGATTAAAACATTTAATTGAGTACCTCCTGTCAACAAAAGTGAGCCAGTTGTAATATTGATGTCTCCCCCTGTGCCTGTAGCTCCTTGTGACACTGAAGTGAGTATTCCACTTGCACCGCCAAAACTATTTATTCCATCAAAGAAAACCCTATCGCGAGCATTAATCTTCACATTACCCGCATTTCCCCGTCCTTGAGTTAGGGCATTAAGTTGAGCGCCCGTTGTCAACGAAAGCGACCCAGTTGTAATATCAATTTCGCCGCCATTACCCACACCTGTTGTGTCCACACTACTGAGTATACCGCTACCACCTCCATAGATATTCTCTCCATCAAAGGAAACTGTATCGCGGACATCGATTCTCACATTGCCTGCATTCCCCCGTCCTTTGGTAAGAGTATTCAGTTGAGCGCCGTTTGTTACTGACACCGACCTTGCCGTAATATTGACTTTGCCCCCATTACCTACTCCTGTTAAGGCGACTGAGCTAAGTAAACCACTGGCATTGTAATTGTTTCCGGCTCCATCAAAGGAAACTGTATCGCGGGCATTGATATTTATGTTGCCTGCATCTCCCCGATTTAAGGTTACGGCATTAAGTTGAGCACCATTGGTCACTGCCATCGCTCCAGTCGTGATATTGATATCACCCCCTCTGCCTACCCCTGTTTCACCAATTGCGCTAATGATTCCACTAGTGCTAATACCCGGATTTTCTCCACGAACAGAAATCGCATCGCGGACATTAACATTTACATTGCCCGCATTTCCTTGTCCAAAAGTGCTAGTGAATAGTTGAGATCCACTCAATAAATTAAGCGAGCCAGCAACAAGATTGATAGTTCCACTCGTACCAGTAGCTCTGGAATTGATTTGATTGGCAATCAAACTAGACTGAGTGAGGGTTACTGTTTCTGTTGCATCAACGTTAATATTGCCAGCATTTGTATTAACTGACCCCGAATTTTGAGCAATGCCAGCATTCAGACCACTTCTTCCTAAAATATCTAAGTTGCGAGCATTGACAGCAATACTACCACCGCCAGAAGCTGTCACATCAACTTGAGATCGATTGGAGAGTGAAACATCAGCTCGTTGCACTTGGGGGGGAAAAGCCAAATTCAAAAGATTACCATTGCTGTCAATATTTAACCCAACCGTTCCCGTTGCTGCCAATCCTCCCAACTCGACTCGACCCCCAACAGCAGAGAGATTCCCACCCTCCAAGCTCACATTACCGCCTAAAAAAGCTAATGTCTTGCCCGGATTTACCTGTAGTTTCGACCCTTGCAGTTGAATCTTCCCTGGATTGCTGTTGTATTGCAAGCCAATCGGTACGTTAACAGTCAGCAAAGGAGTATTCGTTGCTGATGAGGCACTAAAGAAACTATTATCTGCAAATTGAAAACTATTTGCCGTAGTTGTTAGAAACGAACCGCCAATCTCTAACCGAGCATTAGGACCAAAGATAACGCCGTTTGGATTGAGTAGAAATAGGTTTGCTGTACCGTTGGCTCGGATGACACCATTAATATTAGAAATCGATCCACCTGTCACCCGCGTCAGGATAGTCTGAATATTCTGTGCATTGTTAAAGAAAGCCTCTGAGTCAGTGGGAACAGAAAAATCTTGGAAACTGTGAAATAGATTAGTGCCTGCTGTGGTTCCACCCTCAATAATTCTGGTGTTCCCCTCCAATCTCACATTGGAATTATTGGGTAAAGTCCCATCTGGAGTAATTTGAGCAATTGAACTATTTGCACATAAAATTATCGTACTGCCTATGGCAATTCCCAGACCTTGCCACCAATACAAACCCACAGATCCAAAAGACATTCTACTCTCCCATTAAAAAGGAAATTCAGCTAGGAAGCCTCAACTCATAATATGGGTATCAGCGCCGACTTATGCATTTTTATATTTCTTGTGGTACTTTCCAATTACAGTTGCTCTGCTGTCACATTTTGAGGTTTGTAATCATTTCCTGTTTTGTTTGCACAAAAGCCCACTTCTCGTGTTTGATTGACTGCAATAACTTTTATCCAATCGTCTGGTGTCACTATGTATTCAGAGGCATTACCACTGCTAGGTGTAAATGTAGCATTCCAGGTGGATTCAATTACCGCTTGCTTCAATTGGAATTTCAATCGCCAATTCTCAACAGAAGTGGTTCCTTGGTTTGTGACTGACAACTTCGAGCAGAAGCCAGTGTCCCAGTCTGAGGTGATGATAGTTTGCGTCTTTAAGTTGGATTGTGGAGTCGGTGGAGGAGTTGGCAATCCCGTACTAAACAGTGGCTGTTCGCAATTGCCAAGGGAGAGGATTTGACAACTTGTTTTTGCTATCGCTTCTGCAGTTGGGTTGTTGTCTGATGGTGTTCCTTGTGGCTGCTTTTGCAGACTCCACAACATTAGCCCAGCCGCATTTTTGTTAACAACTGCCTGTCCCAAACTCTGAACTTCTGGAATGGTATAGACATGACCTCCCCAAGCTTCTGGAGGTACTTCTACGCCCATCACCACTTTACCTGAAAAATAGTTTTGATAAGCAGCTAAGGCTTCTTGCGGGTTGTAAGTGGAACCGGCGTCATAGGACATGACATTTAATTGGTCGATCGCTGCAGCCTCTGGCGATCGCAACAAATTCAATAATAAGCCTGTCTTTTGACCTTGGGGTTGGGAATTTGCCCACTGTCCTTCACCGTAAGCACCGATACTCCATGCCGCAACCGTAATTAAGTAGGGTTTGGGTAGAACTTGGCGGATTTGACTCACAACACGACGAAACTCAGCATCAGAACTACAGGAAATTTTCTCCCCTACAGACGAACATACTGCATTATTATCTGGTTCGTAATCTATATCAACACCGTCAAATCCAAAGTCGGCAACGACATTGGCAATAGCAGTAGGATTGAGTTGGGCAAAATTAGTGTATGTTGCGCCTCCCACAGATAATAATACTTTGGTACGGGGATTGCGTTGCTTCAGGAGTGCGATCGCATCTTTTACGACTCTACCACCGGCGGTGAAGTTCAGCCCTGTTGTGGAAAGATCGTAGCTGCCCTTATTATAGATGCCATCTGGTTTCATGAAAGAGACCATCACCATATTAACGTAGGGTGCTATATTTGCTAGTTGCAGCTGTTCTGGAGTACTTGCTGATGTTTCTGACCAACTTTCAAAGTAGCCAACAAACACTTTTTCGCTAGTAGCTGCGTTAACTCGATCGAGTCCTGATAAATTTGGAAATGCTAAGGAATAGCCAGCAGTTAATAACAGAGAAGTTAGGAATCCCACTGTCATTACTAAAAAGCGTTTCTTGCCATCAAATAAAGGAAATTTTGATGAATTGAGTTGCAACTTTTTCATAACTCTCCTGACAAACAATATTTTCTGGCAAAGCACCCCTTGTATCCGCCAATGTATGGTTCAATCTCTTCTGTTCTCTAATAGGTAGAACTTAGGTTGAGTTATGCAGTTAAAGCGCTATTGCAGCTAAAAATTTTAATAGCAATACATATATACTTATTTAAGCTTATTTAAGATTGCTATTTTTCAGAGGACTCGCATTCTGATGCGATCGTCTTCAACTACACTAAAATGTCCTGCCCAGTCGTTTCGAGATACAATAGCGCTCGCCACTTTTTGAGCAACAACTGCACTAGAAGGTGCTTTAATACGAAATAAGATGATCCCACAAGTTGCAGGCAAACGCGAACGAAACGCCAACTCACCAAAGTCTTTATCAAAGGTCAAGAGAATACGAGCGTCACTTTGAGCGCGGTTTAAAACTTCGGTATCAGCAATACCAGGAGCATCAGTACGAATCCACGTAACATCGTGACCTAGATTGCGAAGGGCTTCTACGGCATCTCCTGGAAAATTTTCGTTGGCAAGAAAACGCATAATCTATGCAGGAAAAGCGTAAACTTTTTCAGCTTTAAGGGTAGCGCTAGCATAGCCCAAACAAGCCTGAATATCTTCGCTGGTAATACCAGGGTAGTTGCGGAGAATTTCGTCAGTTGTCCAGCCTTGAGCAAGAAGGTCAATGATAAATTCAACAGCAAGACGAGTGCCTTTAATAATTGGTTTACCGACAAGGACGTTAGGATCGATGGTAATTCGGGATTGCCAGTCCATAAAATTAAGTTAAGTGTGCCGTATTTATTTTACAACTCCTCTATCGTTTCATTTAATTGATGGGTAGACACTAGTGGGAAATTCTTGACGGCTTTGGATAAATAATACAACAACACTGCTTGTAACTACAGCAAAGGCTGACGGAATAAATGGTAACCATGTGGCGATGCTCCCAGAAGGAACCGCCCAAAGTGCGATCGCACAAACTCCATATAAAATGATAACTGTAGTAACTATGGCACATCCCTTATTTAACAGCGATCGCACGCGCCAAACAATCAGACCAGATATGCTCGACCATCCCCATATCCAGAGAATATCGCCCCAGTCTGGCAAAACCCATAGAATAGGTCGCTCGTCTAAAACGGCACTCAGAATTTGACTGACCATTTGTGCTTGTATAAATACACCTGATATTTCCTGGTAAGGTTGCTGTGCAGCAGAGTAGGGAGTTGACCAAGTATCGCTGACAGTGTTAGCTGTGACTCCTACAAGCACAACCCGATCTTTTAACAAAGCAAAATTAACTTTATTACTCAGTACATCTTCTAGAGAAACTGTTTGATAATTGGCATTACGGTAATTAATAAGTATTTGTATTCCCCCTAGATCGACCCCTTGTTGATAGCCGCCACTAAGACCGGGCTTTAGTCGTTTGAAGACTTTAGAACCAAACTTGACGTAATCTTCATTGAGTTCTGGTTGAATATTTTCGTCATGTAAATAACGAGCCGCTAATTGCAACGAAAGCGAGTGGGGTGTTGTACAAGGAGACGTAAGTTCTTGCGCCATCATCATAATTTGGCGGCGGACGATACCATCTGAGTCTTGGATTGCGTCAGTAAAACCTTGACGTTCTACAGGGACTCCAAGAGGTGGTTTAACACCTTGAGTGTCGTGTTTGGTATCTCTACCTTTACACACAACAACTACATTATCTTGGCTCAGTTCAGTCGCAAGTTGTATCGGCTTTAATTTATCTGGAGGATCGGTAAAGTCTCGATAAATATCCACTCCAATAACTCGCGGTTGATACTTTTGTAATTTGTTGAGTAATTGAGCTAACGTACTATCTGAAATGGATTTTAGTCCTGTTGTTATCTCTTGTCTGGATTGAATGTCTTTTTCAGTAATTTCAACAACGAGCAACCTGGGATCTATCTCTTCCTTTGGTCGTAGAAGCATCATCTGGTCGAAGGTTTGCAATTCGGCTTTCTGAAAAACTCCCAAATATCTTAGACCTATGGTTGAAAGAGTCACCATAACAGTACTTAACAGTACAGTCAATATTTTAGTTTTTGGGGTCAAAACTCTACTGTTCGTTAAAACTTTACCGCCAACCTCGTTGTGATTTTGGCGAGCGCGCAATGCTTGCCAAGTTATCGGAACAGTTGTAGGATTTTGACAGATAACTGGTAACCAACTAGCACAAGGAAATTCATTTTCCAATGCCTGAAGTCTTTCCCGCGCTTCTCGTACAGAGCGGAAAAATGGCTTCCCACTTGTAAAAGCCATAAGGAAGTTGTTTAAGAATTGCTGTGCTACTAGATCGGGCACTGGTTCGCGCATGACAATTATTTGAGGAATATTTAAATCAGCCAAATTTCGAGCCAAACCAATTCCATCACAGGAGTTGAAAATTGCAAGTTTTAAACCCCGTGTAATTGCCGTCTGAAGTGCATTCTTAAACTGGGAAATAGTTAAACTTTCTGTCTGATTGATATGAATTTCCCCTTTTTCGCCATCAGCAAGGCTAACACTATGTCCTGCAAAAAATAAAATATCCCAATCCCGATCCCAAAGTTGCTCATCGAGTTCTCTACGTGTAGGTTCGACAAGAAAAGTTGTTTGAGCATCTGTTAAACCTTGCAATAAAGAACGGTCTTTCTCAATATCAATACCAAAATTGTGACCTAAAATTGCCAAAATTTTAACTTCACCTTTGGGAGATTTTTGTACTATTTGTTGAGGAGACGCATACTCATGATTACTCAGAGCAATCTCAGCCTTGGGGTAATCCTCAAAAAAATTCCATAAATGCCAAGGTAATCGATGTAGTAGAGTTATATGAGTTTCAATAATGACTCTAATTTCATCATCTCGACTGAGTAGAGTTCTTAATTGCCGTTCAATATTTTGGAAGGATTCAGATTTTAGCCAAGTATTAATACGTGCTTGTAGTTGTTGACACAAACTATCAAAGTCACTTACAGAAATATGAGTAATATCTTGCGAATGTACTTTGATGCGTTGATTGCTGCCCAAACTTTCATGGACAGCTTCATAGAGTAACTGCCATCTTTTATAGAGTTCGCTGAGTTCCGGTACAGCAGGCAAACTCCCTATTAATTTAAAAGATTGGTTATTATGCCAAAGTTGAGCCGTGACCACAGGAAATCCTAGCTCTAAATCTCCTCCTAACAAGCTAAATACAACTAGTTTAGTCATTTGTACGAGTGTCCTTTGTTGTTTGTCATTTGTCATCTGTTGTTTGTTCTAACTACTGACTAATGACTAATGACTAATGACTAATGACTAATGACTAAATAACGAAATTTTCTGTTATCTGGCAATTCTCAAGAGTCACTTGGATGCTGAAATATTCTCCCACTTCTCCACTAAAGAGTTTTAATTGTATATAGTTATCTTTCGATCTTGCTCGTACCTCCTGAATACTTTCTCCTGACTTTAAAAGTAAAGCTAGTTTGGTATTGATTGGTAAATATAATTCTCCACTTGTTGGGTGTAGTTGCACGCGAATGCTAACTTGTTGATTAGTGTCTGGGATCAAAGCAACTAATAGCACTACTTTTTGAGACTCTATTTCCATTCCTAAGTCAATAAGTTTGGCTCTTTTGACTCTGGCAACACCAATCCCAGAAGAACTCCTGAAATTAAAAGCTAGAGTCTTAGAATTTGACTGCAAAAACATTTCTATTGTTTTCCAAGCTGTATCATATACACCTTCAAGCCAACGACTGAGATTAACTTGCACTTGGGAAGATTGTGTCTGCTGTCGTTGCTCGTACAAGCGCTGACGCCACTGTTCGTTTTCTAGTAGCGCTCCCCAAGTTGTAAATGGCACTGATAGTCTGGGAAACGTCACTGAATCATTGTTTAACCTTTGGAAAAGATTTTCCGCTTGTTCTGTTGACAATTGTGGTATTGGAGCGATCGCTGCTTTTGTCTCTTCTTCCCTACAAAATTGGTAGCTTAAAGAGAAAGCATTGAGGTCTTTTGTCAAATGTCTTGCATCTACACTATAAGTTCTATCTACCGGATCGTAGTTAGCCAGAGATTTTAGTTCGCTATGAGTTGTGTAAGCCCAAATTCTCACCCACTCGCCATCTGGGTGGACTTGCACTGCTAAATAATAGTCTGCAGCCCAACTGGGAATATCTACCCATTCCTGCGGAACTTCTAGCTCGCGATCGTCAATGGCTTCACTGGGGATCAATACGACTTGCTTGCCTTCTAACAAAATTGCTGTACCATTGACAAATTCCCAAAAAGCTGTATTGCCGGGGTAACTGTGCCCTACACTTGCCTCTGAAAAGGATTCTTCAGTAGAAATCCAATTCAAAAAGGCAGAGAGGCAAATTTGATTTATGAAAGCGCACCAACGACTGCTGGGTGTGGCATAAACCTGGCTTTGCTGCCAGGATTGCGCCTGCACTGTTGGTGATATTTCTAACAACCATTCTCTTGGGTCTACAAACGCATAGGTCATTTTTACTACCTTGTATTAATCAAGCTATACTCACCATATTGATTTCTCAACCACTCTTCTAAAAGAACGCTCATATCTTTAATTTGGTTGGAAGTCACAGGAATATTCAGAGTTGACTGGCTCCAATGGACTAATGCAGCAAGCATTGCTTCTCTTCCTTTAACCAATCGGCGAGATACTGTAGGCTGGCTCATCTGTAATTCCTGCATAATTTGCTGCTGAGTGAGTCCCTGTTGGTAGTAAAGCTTGAGGACTTCTTGGGTTTTTACGTCTAGGTTCTGTAAAGAATTTAACAATTGAGCAAACATCTGAGATATTTGATTTTGTCGGTTTTGAATATCCTCTTCGGCTATCATACTAATTACGAGTGAGTCTGAGGATGGATCGGGCAAATCAAAAGTTATTGTTGTGTCATCATCTTGCTTGAAAGCATCTAGCGATTTCACAGGTGGAAACAAATAAGCACGCACGTAGAAAGCTGTCTGGATTAACCACTGTTCAATTGTGGTGCTTGTACATTCCTCAGTAGATTGGGTGAGTTGGCTGAAACGTTCGCGGTTGTAAAGGTCAGCAATATCTTGCCAAAGTTGGCGACTCGGTTCCGGTAACTTAGCAATCCCGGACGATTGCTTCTGAAGGTACAGTTCTTTAAAACAAGTCCAAGCTAAACGATATTGAGCTATTGAGGTCGGTGATAATCCGGCTTCGCTTAGAGCTTCCAAAAGCAGCTTTTTACTGACTTTGCGTAATAATGCCCAGTTGGTGCAAAGATCGGCTTCTTTTCTTTGGCGTAAAATATCTCTCAATCGACTAGGCATTGCTATAGTAGCGTAAGCTTTTAAGCTAGAGCATTTCTCTGCCTTGAAGTCTTTGAGAATTGTTTCAACTTCTGCATTCGCCATTTGGAAGTAATCCGCTAAGCTGTGCGGGCTATTTGTAAGTTTGGCAACTGTTTTTGAAGCCGTCCAATAACATGATTCTTGTAAATAGGCTAACAAATGCATTTTGGCTAGGTGATGGGACTGAGTTTGCCAATACCTGTGCCAATAAATTGCCCAAAAGTTCTCTGAGTGACTGGCTTCTGGTGAAAAGTTCAAGCAATTTTGGATACTTCGACGCAGTTTACCATCGGTCAGCCATTTACTAAATTTGTCTTTGTCAAGCTGCGCGAATGTTGAGAACAATTCTGTAATGTCTTGGCGAGGACGCATAGGAGATCCATTGAAAATAGAGGTCAGGGGTCACGGTTTATGGTTATTTTGAGAGGGATTATCTTGTTCAATTACAAGTTTCTTAGAGGGAATCTAAAGTGCGATACGGCTTTAGCCGTTAGCTATGCGACGCTCGCACAAATTACATTCATTTTCAGATAATATAGACCGCAGTTGTAGGGTTGTTGTGCCCTGAACAAGCTACCTAACCCTGTCGTTGCCATTGTGGTTGACTTTTGATAGTCTTTATGAAGAGGCAAGTGATTATTTATCTTATTAAATTATGCATTGAAGTTTTCAAAGAAGAAGGTCGTTAGCTACCAGAATACAATTTGGATATAGTTTTGGTCAATGTATGAGCAAGTCGCCAAGATTTTCTGGTCAAGAGGATTCAAATTTGATTAACGTTTTAAAACAAGCATCAGAGGGCTTATTATACATGAGCGAGTCTGAGTATCCTTTTGAGGTTTTTCTTTGGGATGATTCCAAGCAAAAAGATATTACACCGGAATGTGTTCTTCAAAAAGTAGGGCTTCCTGTGGATACACTTGTTGAGGTTGTTGAACTTGACTCTTTTTTTGAAGTTGCGATCGCGGAACAAGATTGGCATAATTCAGAAGAAAAAATAACTGTCAAGAAGTATCAACATCTTGTCCAAGTTTTAAAAAAATATCTTTTCGATCTTCAAGTGATGCGTTTTGGAAAAATCAATATTGATGTTTATATTGTAGGAAAAACATCAGACGAGTATTTGGCTGGATTGTCTACAAAAGTAGTAGAAACTTAGTTAATTTTTGTGCGAGCTACTCTTTGGTTTTACCTCGATAACTGAAGCAACTTTAGATTCTACTAAATTCTGAAGAGAAGGGCTAAGATTGGATAGAAAATTATAACCTGTATTTTTTTCAATAGCATCAATACTTGTTAAAAACTCAGTCCAGTTAGTCTCCCGATTACCATTTATATTGGGAGTATCCACAGCAATAATTTTTGTAGAGTCATTAATGCTTCGTTCAGACGTGGTAGCAACAATAATTTTAAAAATTCTAGCAGGAATAGAAACCTTTCCTCGAGCAATGGTTCCTTTCTGACCGTAAACTCCTGATATAATATGCAACTCATAACCTTCATTAGCTAGAGTCCTCTCATAATCTTCGAGCCGCGCCCAGTAACCTTGATTATTATCGGGTGCTTGGGGAATGATATTTGTCATTAAAAAAGTAGCAGCATTATTGTCAGGATTATTGCTGCGGTCTGCAGAAGGTATCATATGTCCTTTATCAAAACCGCTTCTCGTGTAATCGTTAGGAGTGACACGATACCAGTCTTCTGGAAGAGTATCGTCAGGGCGAAAATTATTAGACCGTGGTGCTTCACCTAACCAGGACTGATTTAATTCCCAACTCACCCAGTTTGGAATTCCTTTATCTCTATTATATGAAAGTACGTACTGAGGCTTTTCTATTAAATAATTATTGGGATCGATGTTACTTGCGTTACTGGGATTTCCAAAAGCTAAGTGAGGGTTACTAGCAAACTGTCTGGGCAATAGAATTGTACATCCGACAGTTAGTATTAGGAGAAGTGCGATCGGTAGAAAGAGAAGTTTCTTGGAGACGAACATTAGTTTATGCACAACTTTAGAAAACTGTGAATCTCGACCAAAACCTAAAACCCTAGGATGGTTATTTAAAGTACCATAAATGAAATCAGGCTAAAAAAACAATGCATATATAACTACATCTGTCAAGGTTACCTTTTTTAATCCGCTTAGGGGTTTTTAGGGAGATCGTTTTCACTAAAAGCTGCGGTTATCCAATCGGTGACAGATATTGGAGAGGTCACAGTACGCACTTTTGATTTTAACAGTAATGAGCGAGTTACAGAACGTCAAGTATTGATGACAGTTGGTAGATATCTTTCTACACCTGCATTAGAGCGTGTGAATGAGTAATGACTCGATCTGACGTTATGGTACAGCGATAAGCCTGGTACGGCTTGCGCCTTCATGCGATAAGCTGGGTACAGCTTGCGCTTCGCGATCGCAAAACCGGAGCCATGAAAAATCCATTGTCTCAATTTCAAAAATGAGGATTAGTATAAGAAATGTAACCTCCCATCAATCCGCTTTAATTTTTCATGAACCTCTCGACTTACTTTATGCACTTAGTTGGTTCTGGTATCAGTGCCTACTACTTTGCCGCTCAAATCCGCGACCCTAAAACTCGCCCCAATGTTCTAGCAGGGTTCCAATTGGCAGAGTCTGGTTCTGTTCCTTTCCTGACCGCACTAAGCGATCGCGCTACAGCAGAAGGTGATACATGGCTTGCAGAAAAATTGACACAACACGCCTCTGATGAAACTAGGCACGGTCAAATTTTTGCCCATGCCTTAAAACAACTTAACAAAGAAGTTATAGATTTTAAAAATTTGCCAAAAAACTCTCAGGAAAATAGATCGCAAGAACGTCGCAGTCCGTTTTTTGCAGCTTTCTTCGAGGGCTATTCTCAAGAACAACTCAAACCAGAAGTCATTGATTGGGATGTGTTTATGGGTAGCACCTACATTTTAGAGTTAGATGCAAGTAAAGACTTTACCCGAATGGCAAATGTATTACCCGAAAACGATCCTGTCACACGCAACTTAAAATTGGGAATCTTGAGTATTGCCAAAGATGAAACTGGTCATGCTGCTTATATCTACGAAGCCATGATGCGGCGAATGCCAGTTGCTAGTGTAGAAAGACTCGTAAATGAGTGGCGTACTCGTAAGACAAACGCTATGTTAGCATTCGCCGGAAATATGCTACAGCAAAAGAATACTTCTCGCTCAATGGTGCAAGATACTAAACCATCAGAAACTTATTCTGAGGTAGTAGCAGCATAGAAGCGAATAGGCGATTGGAAATTGATGATTCAGGAAACAATCCTATTCTCTTTCTACTTTAAAATTACCAATTTTTTATGTAAGGCTAAAGCTCACTAACATTGTATAGTGGGCTTTAACCTCAACGAACTGACAGATTCTGGAAGACCAAGAAATGAAATTGAAAAAACAAAGCCCTCTCCTAGTTGTAGCTAAAGGAGAGGGCTTTGCGATGTATAGAAACCTGGCACCGAGCTATTTTCGCGGGCGGCTACCCGCCAACTATCGTCGCCGCATCAATGTTTCACAACTGAGTTC